>CBETWD010000075.1:0-10228 GCA_965539945.1 uncultured bacterium | reverse complement strand
TCTTTCCATTTTCATCTTTTTCCTGGCGTA
This sequence comes from uncultured bacterium, assembly GCA_965539945.1. Taxonomy (GTDB): domain Bacteria; phylum Desulfobacterota; class Dissulfuribacteria; order Dissulfuribacterales; family UBA3076; genus UBA3076. The sequence continues at coordinate 10,198 of CBETWD010000075.1, read as the reverse complement.
AGATCGTCCCATCGAGCTTCACCTAGTATCCGATCGATTCTACTGTTACCCGATCACCACACATCTGCGCAACCACGCCGGTCATCCCCGTCCCACAGAATCCATCAAAGGCAATTTAGAAGCGGAAGCGCATGATCCGCCTCACTTCGCTGCTGGTTGAGCAGCCTCACGGAGAATGATTAAATCCTGGTCCAGACCGTGACGCAGCACATCGAGGCGTCCGGACATTGCAATCAGTTGAGCAGCGGACATAGGGCTAAGGCGAAAGGGGAAAAGACTTGTGTTGTCAATCAGATCCTTTATCGCGGCAGAGCCGTTGGAGCGCGCGCGCAGAGAAGCCTCGATAAGCCAGGAGATAAGTCTTGGGTCGTCTATGGAGTATATGCGCCCCTGACTGTAGATGCCCTTCTCAGATGTTTCACTTAGGACATCCCAGTCGACGAAGGATCTTATAACGCGCCGCGCCGCTCTTGAAACAGTTTCTCGCTCTCCATATTGCTCGCGGACCCGCCGCTGAACGTGTGCAGCCGCAGTTGCCCCTTGGAGGCGCAGAAGCCGCCCGGTGTGAGCAGCCACTGCTGCCCAGAAAGGATAGGCAGCCATAGCCATGCCCCAGTGAACGGCAATCTGGTCTTTGCGGGGGAGAGTTTTTAGCAACTCAAGTCCGTCGTCGCGAACGGCCTCCAGCTCGCCCGGCACATTGAACCAAATCTTCATCAGGATAGTGATGGCCTTTTCTTTGTTGCCGCGTACGGCCTTTCCGCCGACGGAGACCTTATCCTTCAACAGTTCCTGTAGCGAGCTGTTGACCGCACCCTTGTCATTTCCGGCCAATATCAGATTGGCAGTATATTGGAGCCATTCGAGACGGATGCGCTGGCTGAAACCAACCTGTTTCTGACGATTGTTCATGTTTCCCTCCGTTCAATTTGAATCAGAGGGACAATCAACTCTTCGATAGATATTCCGCCGTGGCCAACGATGGTTTCTCCATCGCGAATAAAGGCCTTTCGAGGTGAAGCCAGCAGGGCACAATAGTCATCCGGCAGGCCAAACGATGGCCATTCTATTGCTTCCGGAAATCGGTCCTTGACTGCTGATCGCAAAAGATCGTCCGGATACACGCGAACGCGTTCGCCTCGTATATCTGCGACCGCACCTTCAGCCGGCCGCCCACATCCTTTTGCCTCGACATTGCCATGGTCGGAACTCAAAAAAATCTGGAAGCCTTGATCAAGTAGAAGGTCTATAAGATCGGACATGAACCCCTGCATAGCCCACTGGCGCACCTGGTTGTGCATACCGGCGGCACCCAGTTCCATGCCGTGCATAATCTTGTCGACCTTGTCGATAACAAGCCCCGCAACACGTATCTTCGGGTGCGACAACAACTCTCGGACCTTGTCGATGTTACTGTCCCCAAGCCCCTTCGTGTAAGTTACTGCGTGTCCTGTTAATCCCTGATCTGCCCAAAACTGAGTCCACAGATATTGCTCCTTGTTCGTGGTGTTGATACTCGTGGGGAAGTAAATCGGCGGCTTACCGGCAAAGGCGGCCTGCCGGGACACCGATGTTATGGTCGGAATCCATGCAAACACGGCGCTTTCGCGGAAACGTAAGTTGTGCCTTTGAGATTGCAGTACGTCACGTAAGACGATCCACTGGTCCAGAGCCAAACCATCCACCAGCAGAAACGCGACTTTCTTTTCGCGTGAGTCGCTGACTTTCCTGGTCAACATCCTCGGGATGTGATGAAGCATTGCCGGTGGCACGGGAGGCTGGTTATGCAGACCGGCAAATCGGTCCTGAACCCATGTGAGGAATGCCGGATCAACTAATAAGCGAAGAGAGGCGATACGCTCCTTTGCATCACTCGACAATTCACTGCCCAACTCGTGTTCGAGTACACTGATTTCCGCATAGGCGTATCCAAAGCGGAACCAGTCAGCATGCCTGGCATCCCCTGTGGGAATGGTGTCCCGGATCGTTTCGATCAACCGGTCCAGTCTGCGCTGGCGATCTTTTGCCTGATCGGTCTGGATACCAACTCCAACCCAGGTCGACGTCAAATCTCCGGCGTTCTCGTGAGACACTGAATGAAGCAGCCCTTCGAGGAACAGGTTGTCGATGTAAACGCGAACGTCGTCGTGATCGAAGGGCAGGTCTAATGGGCCGGAGTATTGGATTCCGTAAACTGCTTTGTCTTCCCTCACTGTCCTTGGCTGTTCTGGGGCAGCCATACGATCCAGGAAGACCGGCCAACGCTCTTGCAGGAAGGCAAAGAAGGCCTCTCGGTCGGAAATGATTTTGTCGAGCGGCCACTCTTCGAACAGCCCGTTCTGCCTTAGTACCTGGATAAAACGCTGGTCGAGGATGGCAGGTATCCGCTGACCCCGGTAGTGACGGCGCAACAAGACACGCAGCAGATCGGACGGCTGCTTTATAAGCTCAGGCGCAATCTCGAATACGTGGCGCAGCGCGAATTCTTTTGTTGCGTTATCGCCCATATTGCCGGGCGTATGCTGGAGCTGAGCACGAAAGAGAGCATCAAGGTCCCCACGATCCAACGCAGCAACCACCGGGTAGCTCAGGTTGGGGAACAGATCGCCAAGGTTGAAGTATAACTGACGACCGGCTTGGAATAGATCGTACGGCAGGGAACCGAGGTCGTTGGCTCCGGATCGCAGCACAACTACCAAGTCTGTCTGTTCACCCCGGTCCCAGCGGGACCGGAACTTGGACTCATAGGCATAGCGGAAGGCGACGTGATCCTCGAACGGAATCAGTTCGAAACCCCGCTCACGAATCCCATGCAGAACATCTTCTTCCAGCAAGAGACCATCCGGGTCGGCCACCAACGTCAAGCGGGCCACCTGAGGAGTAAACTCCTTTAGAACCTGGTCACGCCAGTTACTCATCGGCTACTCAAACCGCGAATAGACGCGAATAAACGCAAATTCATGAATATGGTCACTTCGCTCATTTGCATTCCATTGCTTCCTGCAACACGACCTTTTCCCATTCGAGGTTAGGATGTTTGAAATTTAGGATCACTCCTGCTTCCAAGCCGGTGATTTTCAGATGGATTCATATCTGAGTCCCCAGCTTCAATTGATTAGCCTTGATGCCCCCCCGCGTCCAATGCTCCCCAACGGACTGTATGAACTCAGGACGTACCAGCTTTGCGCGTTGTTTGAGCCAATCTCCTTGATCAAAACGCAAATAAATTCCTTCAGCAGGTTTATCGCATAGACGTGAAATGGGGAGCATTCTCTTGAGTTCTGACAGGGTGAAATGCCCTTTTTTAATGGCAGGTATTCCAGAGATGCCGACATCCCGAAATACTGCATCACGTCTGGGGTATGATAAGAACTTCAAACTTTCTTTATCAAATATATCAAATCCCAAAAACCAATCCGGCAGTTGGTCATAGAAAATAGAATGCTGCGCATAACACCATTCCCCAAACAAAATGTACCGGTCGGTGAGTTTTTCAAAAAAGATATCAGTCTTGGGGGCTAACCATTCGGACAGTTTTTTCCATTGTCCTGCACTTGGGAGATGCAAGTACGCCCCTCTATTCTGAGCGCGGATATTCCCCTCTACGTCAATGGAAATCCCAAGATTCGCACCATCAACCTTTTCTTCCACCACGAGTTCCTGGCGCAGAAACATCTCCCGTTCAGACTCTGACATAACTTTATCGTCCCTGATAACACTATCAGCAAGGACAGCCAAATGAGGCGTTCTGGGAAATTTGTGGAAATCGTTTGTCACGTGCCGAATTTTTCCTGATACTTTGCCTCGACATAGTCGGAGCAAAGAAACTGGACTGTTATCCCTACTTCTTTGAGAGCATCCTTCCAGCCCCACCACTTGCTGTCCGTTGCCTGTAGTACTGGCGGCTTTGCAGGATGGGCGTTTGCAACAGCGACGAATTTCCGGTCAGAGTTATCGAACCGGGTCAAACCGTCATGGTCGGGAAATTCATCATAGGAATTGCTGTTTTTGGTGATTGCTACACGAGTAACTTTACTTACATTCCACTGATTATCATGTACCCACTTCGCAAATGTGTCTCCGACTCCATGTTGGCCGCTCAGGGAAAGATTGTTTATGTACTCAGAGAAAATTTCACCCGCATTATCAACGACAAGTCCACCATTCGTAGTTATCTCTTTAATTCGACGAATACATTCTAAAACGCATGCGTCTGGGACATCGGAATCTGGATTAGGTTTGGTGGCCAAATTCGCGCTAATGGGCACATTAGTATCGACCAGGCATTTCTTTGGCAGGTCGCTCATTCGGAAACCTCCGATCTGCCATTGCTTTGACTCATGCGTTTTGTCATCGCTGCTTTGGCCTGCGCTGTTATGTCTTCCATTTCATCGCCAAAAAAGTTTTTGGGCCAATTCAGGATGTTACCGAAAATATCAATCTCAAGAGGTTTCAAGGTGGCAGGCGTTTTCGTGATGTCAGCGAAGTATGCGGACACTTTTTTTTGGGAAATTGTATTTTCGGCAATCCGTCTTTGTAATCGCCGCAAAAAGTGCTCAGAGTGAGTCTCTATGATTAGCTGAATATTTCTGTCCTTGCCGTTTTCTCTGGAATTAATAACATCAATCATCACATCGGCTAGTGCTGCCTGAGCACTGGGATGCAAGTGGATTTCCGGCTGTTCCATGAGAATGATTGATCCTGGGGGGGCATAAAAACATTGAACTAAAACCGGGAGTACCTGAGAAATGCCAAAACCAACATCGGGGAGATCCACCCAATCCTTTGATCCCTTGGTGCGCAACTTGACTTCATAATCCTGCCGTTGCTCAGAGATAGGATTAACCTTAAAATTCTCAATAAGCCCCATGCGTTTGAGACTCTCCGCTACAATTCGTTCCAATGGTTTTGTAGCTTTTTTATAACCGAAGCTAATTTTTCTTCCACGTGATGCCAATATCGCTGCCACAGTATTCTCACCGGAGTATCCGACACTTGCAGGTGTAATACCTGACCATGAATAGAGCCGATCTGTTTTTGTTCGCAAAGGGCCAAGGTAAAACAGTGATTTAAACAGAGTCTCATGTTGCAGGTTAAGGTTCTGTATAAATTCAGCATTTTGGTGATACGCCACCACTGCATCGGGGAACCCATAGAATCGCACCGGAGCCTCGCGATACCAAGGGTGTCCAGGATTACGCTTTAATGGATAGTTCTCCGCTTCGACACGATATTGGTGCTTTTTGCCCTCAGTCCGTTCCATGCCAATCGAGAGGAGCATCTCATTATTCCGCGAAAGCATATATTTTAATTGCTCAATACATATTTTCCGCGAGGCAGTATCTTCCAAACCAACCGTTGCCCCGAATTCTATTTGACCGGCTGTATAGTTTCTTCCCGATAACACATCCCTAAATTTGAGTTGAGGAGAGAAATTCCACTCATATTGGAATTTAATCCGGTTCTCTAAATTTCGCTGATACACCATTTCCTGGTAGGAACCCAGTTGAACAGCTGAATTAATGCCGCCAGGGAAAAAAACGGCTTTTCGGTCCGGAGACTCAATTGTCTGTTTCAACATCATCAGGAATTGTCCGATACTGGACTTGCCGGAACTGTTGGCTCCAAAAAACAAGGTGATGGGAGCCATGTTAATACTTCCGGTATCTTTCCATCCCTTGAAATTTTGAATTTGCAATTGCCTCAGCATATTTTTACCTCGCTGTTTCGGTAAACCAATCTGGCTTTTTCGAGAAAATTCTGCTCCCTGGTATCACCGGAAACAGCCAGATCATACTCTCTGAGCAACTCTTCCAGATTATACAATTCTTTAACCATGTTTTTCATAAACTCAATTGTTTCAGGTTGATGCTGAAATCCATAGGGTGTGTCCGCTGACTTGGCAAGATCGTATTCAACATCATTGTATTTGATATCCTTTTCAAGCTGCTCAGCGATGTATCCCAAATAACTTTCCTGATATTCAAAATGTCCTCCACTCATCTTACTTCTCTCCCATCCAGGTTACAGCCTGGCCATACGATACCGCCGGAATACGCACTACCGAATTCGAATCAGACAGCCAGACACGGCAGGTCGTATCGCCCCAGAGAGTCTGGGGCTCGATAACCTTGCAGAGCTGCCCGTGGTCGGGTGAATAGAACCACGAATGAACACGAATAGACACGAATGAACTCATAAAACAAGGCACTCCCATTCGAGTTTCGGTTTTATTCTATTGAGAATCATGCCAACTTCCAATCCGATGATCTTTTCAATGGTTCTTGTATCCTCCTTGAGTAAAAATTTGTCCAATATGTCAGGCATTGTCTTTTCCTGACGGAAAAATTTTCCGATCATGTGCCATTTCAAAGCCATCTGGCACCGGTTTATACGGTTTATCAGGTGAACGATGACTACTTTGGAAAGCGCGTAAGGATTGAATGTCGATTTCGCCTGTCACGAAATAATCCTCTATCCCACCCTTAATCCGCACAATGTCTCTCATCCAGTTATCTTTATACGGTGCGCGGATCCGGCTGTCTCCATATTTGCGATCATTGCATTGGATAACGTAGGAATGAATATCCAAAGCGGCAGACTCGACAAGCGCATTGAAACTCAATGTATCCTGATTCCACTCGGGCACAAACAGGGCATCAATCTTGCCACGTAAGGCGCTGCGGTAAGCAACGTTTGTAAGCTCGCTACAGACAAGGATGGCAAACTGAAAACCACCATGGTTAATGAGCGGTGGCGATGCCCATGGTTTTAGTTGAGGCCGAAGGGTTTTGCCGCTGATGCGATGCAATTCCTGCTCTTCATGCAGAGCAGGATGCTGTTTGTCTTGTCGGTAAATCATGGTTGCGGGAAAACCGAGGGCATCGTGTGACAACGCTGCCCAGACCTGATTGTGTACAGATCTTCTTGAAGCATGCAGATATTCGATGCCACAAATCAGAGAGATCCCTTTTTTTTGTAGCTTTCCTGCTATGGCAAGGAACCAGTTAGCGGGTATTGATAGCTCCGGCAAAATGAGATAACCAGGGAGCTTGCGACATTGGATGATGCTGTTCAGCAAGTGATTGAGACGACCTAAGCGTGAAGCGTCTGGCTCGGGATGTCTACTGATAGATGCTGTCCAACTCATCATGTCGGTTTTCCAACTGGTCACCGCGATGTGGATGATGTCTTGGGAATTCTTTCCATGTGGGATTTCAATAGGATTACCCGGCTTGTTACCGCTGTAAACAGGAAAATGCCCTTCAGAATTAAATCCACGCAACGCCAAAATGCATTTGGCAATTTCCGTGGAGCCTTGTTGTGTAAAGGGAGCAGTATGCAGAAGATAGAGATCATGAATGCCCAATGGCCTAGTCGGAAACAACAGACCGGATATGGTTTTCTCCTTGCCGGGCACCTTCACCAGTCGGCTAACGATGCGACAACCTTCAAGAATCGCATCCTGGAGAAAATCTGATACAGCTCGACTATTAAGATTGCCCAAATATTTCCGGGCTATTGGAGAACGAGATAAACCAGACAATGCAGGTGGCAATAGAAGAATTTTCAAAGGACGATACGCCAAATCCCGTTTCATGTAACGCTTATGCTGCGCCTGAATCTCTTTAATCGATCGTGTTGGATATAGAGAATGGTCATTTTGAAATTGATCACGCCAGAGTTTTTTCGATTTGCTATCCACCCTCAACGGAAAAGCACATTCAATAGACTCACGAACGATTTTTTTCAAGTTTTCACGGAAATATACCAATATCTGCGATGAATCATGATTCTGCTTTTTAACCTTGTTCTCGGACTGAGCCTTAATGCAATTATCACAGCCTTCCAGTTGCGCCAGTATTCTTTCCACGGCATCCAGCATCCGGCGCAGATGGATGAAATCGCCACAACTAACAGTAAGCATCAATATGCGTGAAAGGTAGTTGAAAAAATCAAAAAAGGTCGGCAATACCAGCACATGACGAATAAAGGCAGTCAGAAATGCGTGACGTTGTTTTTGCCATTCATCCGGGGAAAGTGCACGTGCATAAGCTTCAATATCGCGCAACTTGAGCGCAAAACCGGCGCGCCGCACCGAAACTTTGTCAGCTTTGCGCAGACTATCAGCCGAGATCCCATCTCGCTGAATCGCCGTAAGCAACATGGATTCCAATTGGGTACTATTGCCAGGCAGATCCGGTAAAGCCCGCCACTCACTGGTCCGGGCTTGAACCTCATGTCGGATCGATCTCAGTACTGAATAACCACTTGATCCTGAAAGCAAAAATGTCTTGTTCTTATCATTGGCAAAGATGATTTCGCTGTTTTCCAGATAGGTTTGCTTATACAGTAATTCCTTTTTATCGTGCCCACCTTTCCAACTCAACGAACCCTTCATCCGCTCAATCAGCCAATCCCATATTTCAACGGAACTCGTGAAATTCGCGCCGTTTTCCATGACCAGAATGATGTCATCCACATAACGCCCGTAGTATAAGGGCACAATTTCACGTTCGAAAAGCAGATCCAGCTCAAACAAGGCTACATTGGCAATGACCGAAGATGCCGTAAGACCGACGGGCAGACCTCGATTGAGAGGAGTCTTTTCAGCCCATTCATGAAGTGCGTTGATAAACAGGGTATGGAAGTCCATCTCTTCATCATTTAGCTCAACACCAATCCCATTGATAAATTCATCATTGAGCATAAAGCGAACATCGAGCTTGTGGTAAAAAGAACGGACATCAGCGGTAATGGCGACTACCGACTTTTCATCTTCCAACGCATTCTCCATGGCAACAAAGGCGCCGTCGCGCCATTTGCAGTAGGCACGCAAATAGGGAACCGTTGAACCAAGCGACAATATATTGATCTCACCGTCTTTTTTTCGGCGAAGACGATTGCCTCGTACTGAAGACGTTAGTCTTTCTTCAAACTTATGCCCGATTTTGTTGATCCAGAAAGCCGAGAAAACATGAAATTCGATGGAAAGCTTCTCCATGAGCCGGAATTCAGCTTGCACTCTTCGAGAATTGTCATTTGCTTGCTTGGAAATCGAATTCCATAGGTGTTGTGGATTAGAACTGATCAAGTCCGTTTCAGGCTCATTATCCTTAATTCCTTTGGGAACCAGTGTCCATGTTTTCCCTGAAATAGATGGTGCTTCGCTTTCAGCAAGTTTCTTTTGGAATGTCGTCAATTTCTCCCGCAGCTTTGACTCAAAAGCCGACAAGGTTTTCCTACATGCTCTGGAAGAATAAAAGAGGTCAGCTTTTGCCTTTCGATAGGCCATGCCAAGGTCAACCAGCGAAATAAATTCGTGTCCATTCGTGTCCATTCGTAGTTCACTCCTCCCCTGAACGGGTCACTGCCTGGTCGTACCACATGAGGAGCTTGGGATCTTCCTGCAGGATCTTGTTTGGAATCTTGCGGGCCACGGCGATGATGATGGCGTAGTCGTGCTCCTGCCATGCCTTCTTGAAACCAGCGCGGACGGCCTCTAGGCGGAACACCTTCAGGCGTTTCTGCTTGGATGCGCGATACTCCTCGAACTCGCGCATCAAGGCCCGTTCGCGCAGATTCTCCAGGTCGCCCGCCTTGTTCGGGTCGGAGACGTACCAGCGGTCTTTGGCCTTAGCTTTAAGCGCTGGATCGTTTTTGGCCAGGTTGCGTAGTTCCTTGAAGTTCGACGAGAGATAGCTGTGAATTTGGCTGGACACTTCGTCCTTGCCGTCGTAGCGCAGGAAGTTCTGCTCCAGCAGTTCGGATAGCTCCAGGGCCTTTTCGTGTTTCTGCCAGCCGCCAATCTCTTTCAGGAACTCCGGATGAATATCCTGGAAGGTCTGCGGCTTCTTGGTGAGTTGCTGCTTAAGCCACTGGATGGCTGACGCTTCGTCGGAGACGAAAAGCTGAAGCTGGAGGACCTCCTTGACCGTCATGCGCTTCTTGTCATACTCGGCCGCTTGGTCGGGCAGGAAATACATGCCGTCGCGTTCAGAAAAACGATGGACTAATCCCAGTTGAAACTCCTGGCTGGAAATTGGAACTGGATATCCTTTACGGACATAGTAAGCCACCATCTGATCGAAGAGGATACGAGGGTCGCGTTCGGGCACAGAAACAAGGTTACCACCCTGTTTCTTAGTTCAGACAAATCGAGCAGGGCAAATCACGGCCCTGTCTTGTCTCGCCCCTG
>CBETWD010000074.1:0-10385 GCA_965539945.1 uncultured bacterium | reverse complement strand
ATGTTTTCCTGGAAACACCGAGAGTATCAGCCATATCCTTGATTGTTATGGACAGAGGTAAAAGATAATCTTCTTTTATAATGTTGCCAGGGTGCGTTGGGCGTCTAATCATTCTTCTCATTATTATTGTTCCTAATGATAATCATCGTAATCAACAATATAGGCGTCGCCGTTAGTAATAATAAATTAGGCTATCAATACTTAAAGCACAGTAAAGCCATATTGCTTTGTGGCTTCAACAAAATGACTATCATAACCAAATGCGAGTGAGCACTTTTCTCTTTCCATTAGCAGTATTGAAGAGCAATCCACTACTCCCCATCTTTTATCTTGATAGCTCCAAAAAATATCAACAGCTTTGTTTTCTAATTCTCTATCAATGTGTACCACTTGAGAAAGTTCAGGATCCTGCAATATGTCCCAAAGAGTTCTTGCTGCCTCATAACTCGACCTGCTTTTTAGAATAGTTATTGCCTCATAGACAACCCAATTAGTCGTTAGAAACTTTCTCGATCTATTCAGCAATTGTTCCTATGTTAACCAGGCTGATTTATGATACTTATCTCTATTGTGATATAGGGCTATCCATGCAGAGGCATCAATAAAAACCATATTCATTTGTACCTTTCACGAAACCTCTCTGATAAGTCCTCTGGACCCATATCTGAAATGAATTTTTTTATAGCAAGGGCCTTCCTCTTTGCCTCATATGATAGTACATGATTTCCTCTTTCCTGCTCAACCTTTTCAATAATTACCTTAACCCTGGCATGAGGATCGAGGCCCAGCCCCTTCACCACCTTTTCAGGTATATCAAGATGGCCACCTGGCATCACCTCGGCGACATATTCTTCGGTCTTCATTTTTTCCCCTCCATGATAATTATCTAACAACGCAGCCAGCATGACTAAAACCTTATTCATAAGCCCTTGTCTTATATTTACCTAAATTAAGCGATTAGCCTTTAGCGTTTAGCTATTAGTTTAATGATTACAGGATGTTTTACTATTACAAACTTTCACCCGTTGGGTGTTATTTCTAATTAACGTAATGCCCTGATTTTTCAAAGCTAAACGCTAATGGCTAACAGCTAATCGCTCAATTTAGAATTTAGATTATCGTACTGACCTTTAAGATGGAGCGTAAAAATTTTATGTCACTTGCGAGTAAGAGTCAACATAAACTTCAATTCCTATCTATGTCCCCATCGCCTTATGAAAACCTGGCCACAACTACAAGAGAAGGGGGGTAAATCTCCTTTGACCTGAACCCCTGAACAATGAATCTGAGTAGTTACAAATTAACCTCTTATATGTCTACATCCTTGCAAAAACGACGACACCGGGCTTTATCTGATTGAAAAACCGGAGCACACCTTCAAATATACGCTGAATCTGGAATGGAGCAACTATGGCCTGATCTACTATTTGAGGAAGCTGAAAGGCAAAGATTTTTCTGGATGAAGGAAACATGGATATGACTGAAGTGGCTTATTCCCTGAGATATTCCGGCCTCAGTCATTTTACCAAGGTCTTTAAACAATATTTTGGAATGCCCCCCAGTAACTACCGCAGGAATAATTTCAGACAGGATAACATGATTTGAAAATTATTAGGCAACAACTTGTCAACTTGCATTTTTCAAAACCCGAGGCTATTGTGGTTTATCCGGATAATCCACGATAACATCGGGGGTATTGCATGGAGCTTGAAAGACTTCTTAATCTTCCAGACCTTTTGACCAGGAAATCTTTTTTTCTATTTGGTCCCAGGGCAACCGGGAAATCAACTTTAATCAAACGGCAGTTGTCTGAAACTGCTACAGTTATTGATCTATTGGATTCCAGATTGTATCTGCGGCTATTGGGTTCTCCCCATGATCTGGAATCCATAATTTATTCCGGGCACAAAACCGGAATTGTCGTCATTGACGAGATACAACGAATACCGGAACTCCTCAATGAAGTTCACAGGCTAATCGAAAATAAAAAGATCACCTTCCTGCTCACCGGCAGCAGCGCCAGAAAATTACGAAGAGGAAAAGCTAATCTGTTGGCTGGTCGAGTATGGGAATCCCGTATGTTTCCCTTAACCTGGAAGGAAATAACTGATTTCAATCTTGACAGATTTCTTCACTATGGCGGTTTACCTGCAGTTTATCTGAGTAATTATCCTGACGAAGAGCTTGACGCGTATGTCAACACCTACCTGAAGGAAGAAATAATGGCAGAAGGCCTTATTCGAAAATTGCCGCCGTTTTCACGATTTCTGCGCTCCATTGCCCTGGCAAGTGGAGAGATGATCAATTTCACTAAACTAGCAAATGACTGCCAGGTACCGCCATCTACAGTAACTGAATATGTGGGTCTTCTCGAGGACACCCTGGTGGGCTTCCTCCTGCCCGCCTGGACAGAATCCCGGAAGCGCAAAGCGATCCGTACAGCGAATTTTTATTTTTTTGACCCAGGTGTGACCCACATGCTGGCAGGAACCCGGACACTTGACCGCAATTCCCACCTTTATGGTAAGAGTTTTGAACAATTCATAGGGATGGAGATACGGGCATATTTGAGTTACAGGCGAAAAAAACGTGAATTTGCATACTGGCGTTCAACCCATGGTTATGAAGTTGATTTTTTAATCGGCATAGAAACAGCTATAGAGGTTAAGGCGTCACAAAAAGTGTCCGGCAGAGACCTCAGGGGACTAAAGGCTCTTAAAGAAGAGAATATTTTTAAAAATTATATTCTTGTGAGCCAGGATCCGATCAACACCCGTGACGACAATTTTCAAGCCCTCTACTGGGAGAAATTCCTTGATGATTTATGGGCAGACAAATTTTGCTGCTGATCCTTTTACCTTCAGCCTGTCCACTGAGAGGAAGAAGAATGAAAAGCTTGATTAAGGTTATTCAAAATAGGGGATGTGGCTTTTTTGGTATCTATCAGGCATGAACCTGCAGTTCTTCACTGATCTGATAGAAAATGGCCAACAAGCCCTTGCCGCAAGACGCAAGACCCACGGCATCACATTTGAAATCAGCGACAAGTTTCTTGACGACTATTTAACAGCAGACTTTCGGGGGATGTATTTTACCAGCAATGACGGATCGGCCCCTGAGGTCTTCGCATGTCAGTGTTTCGACATGTTCCAAGCAGATGGCGCTAACAGGATACCGCCCTTCCATGAGTAATACGAGCCATCCGAAGAATTCCCCAGGGCGGACAAACTTGATGGCTACCTCCTTGCCTTCCATGTTTGCTTTAAAAAGCTTGATACTGCCGGAGGCAAGAAAGTAGCCGAACTTGCCTTCTTCTCCTTCATGAAAGAGAAACTCTCTTTTTTTCCTGGCGTGGAAATGGGTGATCTTCTCCATGTCGTGACGGACGCGGTCATCGACTTCGCCGAAACAGGATTCAGTCAAAAAAGAGAGGGCGGAGTTCCTGTCCATCTCAATCAGCCAAGGCCACCGTCCACTGCTGCAAAATGGCGGGGTACTCGATTACACCCGAATCCACGTAGAAAGGCAGACTGTAAATGGCCTGATTCCTGATGGCAGGCACCATGGCCAGAGCCGGATTGCTCTTGGCCTGAACAGAGAGGACTTTTTGCACGGCAAAGGCGTCCCCTGTCATGATAATGACGTCAGGCTTGGCCTTGATCAGGGCATCGAGCTTTCTGATCATGAAGTGTCCCTTGTCGACTTTGGTCTTCTGCTTCTTCATGGCGTCGCCTACGTTGATGCATCCGAGGGGGTCGAGCAAGAAGCGGTCGGAATACCCTCCAGGCATCTCGATTCTGAGAAAGGTCTTGCCGGTCTCAGGCTGGTACACACCGGAAATAATCAGCACTTTCTTCGCCGGCTTTGTTTCGGGCAAAGCAGCTTTCGCCTTGACCAGGGCCTTGTTGTAGTCCTCGATCAGGACATCGGCCTTGGACTCGCGTCCCACCAGCTTTGCAGTCTGGCGGATGGCCGACTCAAGTCCCTGTGAAAAATCGACATATTCGATGGTCAGTCCCTTGCCGGCCAGCAAAGGGACGACATTCTCCGGCTTGACCTCTGGTTTATACAGACAGTAGTTAGGATGCTTCTCAACAATGATTCGCTTGATGCCGAATTTTTCCGCGGTTTGAGGCACGATGGTTTTTCTTTTTAGAGTCACGCAGCTGGGACAGCCGAGCGACTGAATCATGAATTTGAGTTTGTTGTTGCAAAGTGGCCACAAGGCACAGCGTACGACCATTGCTTCCGGAACAACCCCCAGGTTGTATGCAATGTCCACCACTCGATCGCCAATGATAATAGCCTTAATCTTTTCCGGTGGTTGTGCGCATTTTGCCTCAGCCCATCCGGAAAACAACAAGAGCGCTATAAGGCCGATTACGCACATGAAAGCAGGTCTCTTCAAATCTGTTTGTCTAATAATTTTATCCATAGTTTTGATTTCCTTTCGACCCCAAAAGGGTTTTGAACATGTTGTATGAAAAAAAGAGGGCGGACATAAGAATCAAAGCCCCGCCGGCAAGCACAACGGGTTTGAATGGTTCGACAACTTTTCTGAACTCAGGAGTCCCGTGGGCAAAACCGGATGCAAGCCCGAACGATCCTATAAGATGAAAACCTACACAAAAGAGAACAATTCCTGCAATATGACACCAAAAATTGGTATAACATACCCACACACTGTATCTTTCATTCCCTTGTATCTGGGGAACGAGATAATACAAAATCCCCATAAGTGCAGAGCTCACCCATCCGATCAGATTAATATGTGTATGAATCCTTTTGACAAAATCCCCGAAAAAGAGTTTCAGGTGCTCTGGTGGAATATGCATTAAGGTGGCATAGAACCACTGGAAACGAAGTTTTGTTGGAAACATTATTCCCTCTATACACCCGACTAAGAAAAAAAATAATGCGGCAATGATAAAATATCTTGCCATCTTTTGGGCCATACAAGATCTCCTGTTAACTAAAGTGAGCGGTTCCAGGTTCAGGGTTCCAGGTTCAAAGGTAACTTCTCAACAAATCCGGGCAAATCATATTTTGCGACTATCCAATGGGTGAAAAATGCCCGCCGTCTCTATTGAGGCATTATCCTTTTGATATCAGATAGTTAGGGCTCTTCAACCTTGAACCTTGAACCACTCAACTATGTTTTATATAGTATCCATTGGGTCAATTAATAACGTATGGTAATACCGGTATAAAAGAAGGTCGGCTCTACATATACGACATTGTCCATCTCCACCTTCTTGTCAAATATATTATTAATACCTGCAAACAGCGTATAACGCTGGAACAATTCCTTGGAAAGGTAACAATTGTAAAGGGTGTAGCCATTCTCTATCCCGCCGGCATAGTAACGCTCTCCGATATAGTCCATTCTGACATTGGCCCGCAGTCCAAATTCCAGATGGCTATAACCCAATTTCAGATATCCCTTGTAATCCGGCTGTCCTTCCAAATCCTTGCCGGTTTCCTTGTCCTCCGTTTCCAGGTAGGTTAGATTTCCTGAGATACTAAAGCCCAATGGGAGTTTGAAACCACATTCCAGCTCCAGGCCTTCCATAGTAGCTTCAGAGATATTTTGATACTTGTAATAGTCTTTCCTTTGGTTTCCCATACCTATTGATTCATAATAGACCGCTTCGACAAGGTCTTCTATTTCGTTTCTAAAGGCGGTAATTCTTCCCCAGAATTTCTTGTATTCGCCTTCGATGCCCACTTCATAGCTCTCCGATTTCTCAGGATCTAAATCACTGTTAGGTTCATATACCCACTTTCCTCTCTTTCTGTAGGAAGTGACAAAAAGCTCGGATATGGTCGGCGCGCGAAAACCACGGCCATAGGACCCTTTCAGTCTAAGATTATTAAAAATGCTGTAAATCATAGAAACACGTGGTGTCCATTCAGAACCAAATTGGGAATGTTTATCGAACCTCACTCCCAGAACCAGGTATAATGGATCGAATACCTGGTATTCATCCTGGAGGTAAACACCGAAATTATCTACATCATCATCCCGACCGGTTTCATCCTCCCTGCTTTCTTCTCTAAATTCAGAGCCCACAGTGATAATATGCTTATCGAAAAATGCCCCTGTAAACCGGCCCTCTATCTGATTCAGTTTACGCTTTGCGTCTTCCTCTCCGGTGACCTGTGCTGTTGGCGAAAACTCGATGTCATTTTCATATTCAGAATAGTAGGCCCTGAGCATGAGGTTATAAAGAGGATTCGGCCTTGCATCGTATTGCAGGAAATAGCTTTGCCTTTTGTCTTTAGCGTCTCTTTCCCTGTCAAGGTTTTGATAGAATCGCATTCCTTCTCTATCCATATCGCTGTATTCAAATCCTGCCAGAAGACTGTGATTATCATTAAAGTCAAAAGAGAAACGTCCGGCTGCCGACCCCAACTCTTCGTGGTCTCCGTCATCAGGCAGGACCCCATCCAAATTCCACCCGTCTTTATTTTGGTATCCGCCTGCAAGGAGAAATCCAAAACTTCCGAAAGAATCCCCGAAATAAGCCCTGCCAATGTGCTCCTCTCCTCCATTATGTTTACTTATGCCGTATTGGTACGTGGCCCCAACTGCCAACTCGTGGGGCGGTTTCTTTGTAATGATATTGACAACACCCCCGATGGCATCGCTTCCGTATAGGGCGGAAGTTGGGCCTCTGACCACCTCAATACGATCTATCATATCTACGGAAATCTGGTTTATATCAAGAAAATCCTTGTAACCCATGGAGAATCTTCTTCCATCAATTAGAACAAGTGTATGTTTGTTTCCTGTACCTCGTATACTGGGTGTCTTAATTCTTCCCGTCTCATCAGCAACGATAAGGCCTGTGGCCGTTTCCAACGCGTCTGCCACGGTTTGGGCATCTATTTCCTCCATTTCTTGTGAGGTTATCACTTCAATAGAACCCGGGGCCTTTTCTATCTCTTTCTCCGTCATTGTAGCGGTAACGACCATATTTTCTATTTCCACTGCTTGCTTTTGAGTCTGTTTTTCCTCCGCCTGTGCCGCAGGAATAAAGGCAAAAATCAATGCAAACAAGCACAGTACCAATTGAAATTGCTTCATTTAATTTCACTTCTCCTTCCTTCTTTATGCATGAGAATTGAAATCAATTCCCAATTCTGGCTGGTAATGACATATAAATTATTGCAAATCAGCCGCATTTATAACAGCAAAAGCCGGGTTGTCAAGAGGTGGAGAAGGCCATGAATTTGCAAGAGACCGTCGTTATTGCAATTTGAAAGCGATAATGTTATGGAATGCGAATATTACGTTCCTGCGCAGGAGAAAATCGTGAGGAAAATGACAAAAACAGACATAATCAACCTAATCAGGGATTTTGGCTGGGGCACCCTTTGCATGACCGGCCCTGATGGGAATCCGTATGCCATAGAATTCAGCTATTTCCTGGAAGGCGAAGACATCTGTGGTCTGGTTCACCCTCGGGGTATGACCGCCAGGTGCCTTGCCGTAAATCCCAATATCTGCTTCAAGGTCTGCGACAGCGACCGTCAGTGTAAATCCTATCGGGCGGTTTCCTGTTTCGGCAATGCTGCTTTTGAGGAACTTACAGATCAGGCTGATATTAACAACGCATGGGACGCCCTTGTAAAACAACTCGGCCTCCCGCCCGCTGCCTACGACAAATACAAGGCCAGGTACCAGGACGGAAAAAAACCGCTTCCTCTGCTGCGAATCCATGTGGATAAAACAACAGGTATCACCAACCGGCCCAAAAAAGATCAGTAAGCGTTCACAGGGCACCGCATCTGCTTTGTTGTCGGGCACTTGAAGTACAGGGAGTACGTCTGCGTACCCTCCGCCTCGCATCTACAGCACCCTGTAAACGCTTACAGTTCGGTGTGTTGCGGTAAAACGGGCGTTGTAATCCCGTGAACGGTTACAAAGATCATTAGGAGGCAATGCCGATGGAAATCTATACTCAAGTTGTCAGGTTTATAGCTGGATATTTCATATAAGCGCAAGCGAATTTTGTGACTCTACAAGCCAGACAAACCGCAAGATTATCCAACCTGCTTTTTCTTGACAAATCAAGGCCTTTTTGTTATTGAAAATCGTTTTTAATAACCACCGAACCCGATAGTATTTCGAGTTTTAGATTCGGAAATTATTTAAAGAATGTGGATGAATCACAGGGAAGGTTTCCGGCATTATCCCTGGTGGTATGGTCCTTGTTGGTATCCTTAACCAGGACCTTTGTGACTTCAAATTGCTGGCAAGATCATGGGGACAAAGGGTTGCTTTGTGGTTTGACCATTTATAGAGGAAGCTCAAAGGGACGCTGGAGCTATAAGCCGGGACACATCGTTATGGGCTATCTGTCGGAATGGCAAGGTATCGTCAAGCCTCCGGTGAAAACGCAGGTTTGTTATGTAAGCATCTGGATAGATCCCCTGTTATGCCTTCCCATTTGACTAAGGTTGCTTCAAAGCTTTGAATCCCAATGGCTTTGAGCTGCCTGTGACGATTTTGAGCAAAAACCATAAAGGTAACCATTGGAGTCTCACGACGGTTATAGCGAAAAACGAACTCATCGAGATAGCGTTGTAAATACTTGGAATCTGGACCCTGTTGATGGCTAAATAGCGCCCAATGTCTGCCACATGACTTGACATGAGCGTCAATTGGCGCTAAGCTTCATGCAAAAGAACATTATGAGGAGGCGGTCATGTCCACACAAATTGCCACATTGCTTGGTGATGAATTAGCAAGCCTGTGTATTGAGAATCCGCTTGATATTATCAATACAAGCCAGAAAGGATTAACCAAAGGGGCATTAATCCATATCGGCAGGTTTTTGTCACTCAACCAGAAACGGTTGGCCGATATAGGGGGCATTTCTTTAAGAACCTTCCAGAGATACGATGATAATAAGAAATTAAGTCCCATGGCATCGGAAAATATTATTCAACTTGCCGAAATAATAAAACTGGGAATTGAGGTTTTCAACGACCGGGATACTTTTGTGAAGTGGCTGAAAACACCAAACAAGGCTCTGGGGAAAAAAACGCCGATTGAATTATTAAGGTTTAGAACCGGATGCGACCTGGTTCGTAACCTTATGGGTCAAATCCAGCATGGAATAGTTGCCTGATGAATGTTTATCGTATCGGAAAGAAACAATTTATAAAGGATCTTTCCGGAACGGGCGCCGCTCTGTACGGCGGGCGCTGGAATTATTCCGGATACCGCGTTATATATGCTTCCGAGTCGATCCCGTTGGCAATTTTGGAATACATTGTTAAAGTAGGGGCGGTTGAAGATGAACTTAGTGATTTAAGTATAGCATTTTTAAATCTTGAAAACGGAGTAAGCGTTTCAGAAGTCGACATCCAGCAGCTACCAAAGAATTGGAACAGTTATCCCGCACCGGAAGAGTTAAAAAAAATCGGTACTGACTGGTTGCTTTCAGCCGAAAGCTTGATTTTGAAAATTCCAGCGATATCCGCCCCCGATTCCTGTAACATCCTGATAAATCCCATCCACCCTGAATTCAACAAGGTTGAGTTATCAAAAATCGTCGATTATCGCACTGATATTCGGCTGAACAAGAAAAAGTAACCACCTGTAGATCACTCTTTCACTGCTTCGAAAAAAACCGTTCAATCCCTGCGGCTTCTAAACCGTGAACGGTTTAAAATTCCCAAAAAATTCATATTTCGTCAAAGAAAGTTCTTGGATCGTTAGTGCTCTTTTATAATATTTGTTAAAATTTTAGACATGTCTTAGATTAGTTATGTGTTTCAATAATGATTAGGAATTCGATGTCTTAGGGGAGGACTGGTTACAGCTTATGGAGTTATGGTCCAGATCTTTGCCGGCCTGATCACATACTTACTTATGGCTATTTACTGTGCCGAAGAGCATGGCGAGTGGGTGAATATGAAGCGGGTCAGAGAACTGAGAAATACGATACAAAATGAACTCCGTGCGTCACATATGCAGATAACAAACTCCAACAAACAAAAACGAAGCAAAAGAAAACGGTTACATGCAAGAACCTAACCGGAAACTACTGGAGGCGGATTATTCTTCATCACTTTCATCCGGAAAGTTATGAAAATAAAAAATAATCCTGTAAATCCTGTAAATCCTGTCAAAAAATATTTTTCTGCTTGCCCAGTTAAATCTTTATCCCGTGAAATCTGAAAGCCATTTCACTAGGACCACAAGGCTATTTAACCGGGGCGGCCTCAGGCGGAAGAGTTCAGCAAGATATGTTGTATAAATTGGCAACGCTCCCAATCACTTCATCTGAGGGCGGGCTTGTTCATCCTGTCTAACAAAAAACCCCGCCTCCATTTTCAGGCCTCCGGCTCGTAGAGCCTACGCCTCGGAG
>CBETWD010000073.1:0-10419 GCA_965539945.1 uncultured bacterium | reverse complement strand
TTACTCCTTGATATAATTGTAAATATTTAGATAATGATCTGCGGGATGATTCCAGGAATAGTCATATCGCATCCCATTAATCATCAGTTCCCGAAAATATTTGGGATAGATATACCAAAGGCCTATGGCCCGTTTCAGAGCGGATTCGACCCCTTCATTATCAAAACCATTAAACACATAGCCATTACGTTCATGATATGGTTTTTGGGCGTAATCCGCGTCAAAGACTGTGTCTGCCAATCCGCCGGTATTTCGAACAATGGGAACTGTTCCATATTTCATGGCGATCATCTGTGTCAGGCCGCACGGTTCAAATGCGCTTGGTATAAGAATCATGTCGGCACCTGCATAAATCAGATGGGCCAATTCTTCATTATATGAGATTTCAAGATGGCAGTCCGGATTATCATTCAAATAGTGCTTTAGCCCCAAAAAATCATTATTGGTAACCGGATCGGGACTCGACCCTAACAGGACAAACTGGCAACCATTTGCCAAAGAATAAAAAATACCATGCCGTATTAAATCAACGCCTTTTTGATGATCTAATCGACCTATCACAGAGACAATCGGTTTGAAATCGTGCCTGAGCCATAGTCTATTACGGAGGGCCTCTTTATTTTTGTACTTATCATCAATGGTATCAATTGAATACCGACACGGCACATATGGATCTATTTCAGGATTCCATACATTGTAATCAATACCATTCAAAACTCCTCCAAATTTAGTACTGTGCACGTGAAGGGTATGCTGGAACCCAAAGCCAAGATCTGAATTTTTTATCTCCCGGGCATATCGGGGAGAAACAGTTGTCACAAAGTTAGAATAGACAATTCCTCCCTTCATGAAGTTGATAGCACTGTGATTAAAGTTATCCTGAAGCCGGTCCTGAGTCATATAATCGGCAGGATGAAGTCCGACCTGCCGAAGCGTATGTTCCCCTACGACACCCTGATGTTTAAGATTATGCAAGGTATAGCAAACCCTGGGATGGGTCATTCCCAGATATTTATACATATCACACAGAAGTACCGGCACAAGTCCGGTCTGCCAATCATGGCAATGGATAATTTCAGGGTGCTTATCTGTCTTCAGCATAAACTCCAATGCTGCTCTGCAAAAAAAGGCAAAACGTTCAGGGTCATCATGGTGTCCGTAAAATATGCCCCGATTGAAGAAATTTTTAAAAGAGTGGGGTTCAATAAAGAAGCATTTTAACCCATCCACAAAACCAAGATATACATCGCAATGAAAACGTTGATCATGGTAAGGGACATAGAGATCACTGTAAGTTTTATGAAGACCGGAAATTAGATCGTACCGCATGCAATCGTATTTAGGGAGGATAATCTCTACAGCATTCCCCCGTATTGCGAGCTCACGGGAAAGACCCTGAACAACGTCGCCCAAACCCCCGACTTTCGCAACCGGAGCGCACTCTGGAGTAATCATCACGACATACATGATATTAGCACCTTAGTTCTAAATTTTGTGTTTTTTGTAGCAGAATATTTTCGACCTGTGCTATATCAGCTATTAGCTTTTAGCTTAACAGTCCGTTTTTATACAAAGTTTTTAGCTAAAAGCTAATAGCTAAAGGCTAATAGCTCAATTTAGGTATAAGAGCAGTAGTCAATCTGTGGAAAGATGTTGTCCTGGCTCTCAATCATTGAAAGCCAGCCTTCATCTATCCTCCGGTCTTCAATTTCTTTCGTAAGCCTGCCCAGTCGCGAGAGGTGCGTCTTTGTCCGTTGAGTCCCATAGTCTACCATAGCGCCCGAGTTGATCATAAAGGCCCAGTCGCTTGCCTGTGCCAGCAGCAGCTCCCTTGCCGCCTGCTTGAGCGCCCTCAGTGTCAGGCCCTCAGCCCGTGGATTATTCATCGCCAGCCTCTCCATAAGCTGTGCTCCCTGATGCAGATGGCGGTAAATCCGGTCGTTTGTCCCATTGAGCCATGTTTCGTGAAAGCCCTTGTATCCCCAACTGGAAACGGAAGGTGTTGAAGCCTGATTGACCGGGTATTCCTCCAGATATTCGGAAAGAGTAATGAGCCGGAACGTTTTTTGTTCTGAGTCGATCTTACGAATCAGGTAATTAAGCCAGGCAGGGCCTTCAAACCACCAATGGCCAAAGAGCTCAGCATCGTAAGGTGTCACAATTATGGGCTTGCGATTCATGACAGAAGCCAGATATTCAATCTGTTTTTCCCTGTGAAACATAAAATTTTCTGCGTGGAGCTCGGCTTTTCTATCTGCCCTTTTGGGAATGTAGACCTCTTTATGATTGTTCTTGCCTGTGACGCGAAAGTACTTAAAGCCGGTGTCCACTCGAATGCCGTCTCGATGAATATAGGGCTTGATATAATCAAGGTCCAGATCGTAGGCGATGTCACGATAGAATTCCCGGTAATCATAATCCCCCGGATAGCCTTCTATTGAACTCCAGACCTGCTTGGACGATTCTGGATCGCGCCCGAAGGCAGCTACCCCTGAAGGGCAATAGATCGGTGCGTACACACCATGTTTTGGTCTTGATTCAGCGCGGGTGATACCGTGAGTCTCTAAAATAGTGTGGCGAATGCCTTCCTGGCTGAGAAACTCGTCAACTCCGGGATAATAGCCGCATTCGGGTAACCAGAAACCCTTTGGATTTCGATCGAATATCTGTTGATAATTTTTGATTCCGACCCGGATTTGTGACCGAACAGCCGATGTATTGACAGAAAGCAGTGGAAGGTATCCGTGAGTGGCAGCGCTGGCGATGATTTCTACCTTCCCAAGCTCCTGTAGGCGTTTAAAAGCCTCAACCAGGTTCAGATTATAGCGGTTGAGGAATGCCCTGCGCACTTGCAGAAGGTGTTTGTGATACATTAGAGCCAGTATATTAAACTCGTAGTGATATCTTGTTCGTTTGACTTCTTTCTTGCCAAGCTCTATCAGTCGTTCAAGTCTGTTCAGATAACGGGATTGCAACAACGGATCAGCGAGCATTGAGGCAAGAGTGGGAGTAATTGACAAGGTCAATCGAAAATCAATCCCGTCTTCTACAAGACCATCCAGTACGAAAAGGAGGGGGATGTATGTATCGGTGATGGCTTCGAAGACCCAGTTTTCTTCCAGAGAATCCACATGTTCAGGGTGCCTCACAAAAGGGAGGTGTGCATGAAGGACTATGGCTAAATAACCTTTTTCCATTTTCAAACACAGTCAGCAGAATCGTTCTTTCCTTGTGTCGACGAAATAAGTTCTGCGGATATACCAAGGGCGAGCCCTTTCTCGCTCATTTCCGTAAGATCAAAATCTACCCTTTTTTTAAATTTGGCCTGAATGCTCTTTGGTAGATTGATTGTTCGGACATTTTTATCTTGCTCTGGCCGTTCTTCTTCTTTAAGGGGTTCTACTTTCCGGATCTCCGCCTTTACTTCTGCCTTTCCGGCCTTGATCAGGTCATCACGAATAGGTTCTTCAGGAACTTTGATTTTTGACAGGCCGTTTTCTGCATCTTCTGCAACGAGCATATAGTGTTCGTCGACTTTGGGAGCAGGCCAGGCACAAGGTGTCTTGGCAACACTTGACCGAGCTACTGAAAGGAAGAAACCATCTCCGGTTTTAAATCCTAAATCAACAAATAATGATTTATCCGGGCTCCAGAGATCTACGTACCAGTCTTTGGCCTGAAGATCTATATCCACGTCGAAAAAACCATGGGCATTCGTGCCGTCATAAATGATGTTAGTAACATCATAAAATCTCAAGACGGCCTGTGATTGTCCATAGTCATCACCCAGCCGCTGCTTCGCCTTCTCAATGTCATTACCGGTAACATCCCAGTAGGCATGGATCAGGTATGGCTCCACAGGAAGCAAAACGACCCGGCTTTCGCAGTATTCTTCGTACAAGTCACAAAAATCCATAGCATCCCGTGTATGTTCGTAGTTTACACTTTGTTGATCTTGTATTTTGGCAGTGAAATTTGAAACTCGAAATTTGAAATTGGGAAAAACACAAAGATGTAGATGCGTTACCTAATTTCGAATTTCGAATTTCCAGTTTCGACATCGGCATTCAATTCGACAATATACGCTTTTTCGAAAAAAGTGTAAACTGGTGAATGAAGGATGCCCAAAACTCAATCACTATTGATTCAACCATCTTGAATTAAATCTCTTGAAGTGATCAGTACGATCCCTTGTCCCGGCCGGAGATCGTATGAAAACGGCACCGGGATATACTCCATTGGGTATTCTGGAGAGAGATTTCTGAGCGGGGCTCCTGCCTGAACAAATTCCTGCAGGCTTTCCGTATAAAAATGCTGTTTATTGTAAATATCCTTGTTAAGAATCAGCAAGGCCTCTTCTTGATCATTGATGGACGCCTTCCACATGAGCAGGATATTTGGATTGCCGGCATACAATATCTCCGTAGGGGCCTCTTCCTGAAAGATTGCTTGATTCGACTTCAACTTGTTGACCTCAGTAATGAAAGAAGTCAGATCAATGTCAGTTTCTTCCCAATCTTCCGGTCTGGTTTTTACCACATGAGACCTTTTGCAAAAACCGAATTCAAATCCCATGGGCATCATGACACCTGCTGAAAACAGCGCTGAAAACAGATAGCGTTGCTTAAGCCCTTCCATGTTGCCATGAAGTTCCTCGCAGAGTCTCACTGTATCGTGGCTTTCAGGGAAGCTTATAGAAGGAACAACTTCTCGCGTAAGGGCATATTGTGCCATCAACCACGGGCTGTTGAAATCCCACCATTTGGAGCTGTTGAATATATAATCAAAACCGGCACTGGCGGTCCTTCTGGTCTGGTCTGATGGACATCCGAGCGTCTCTGCAAAAAAGACCACATCAGGATGCTCCTTCTTTATCTCCTTAATGAGTCTTTCCCATAGCCTTTTGGGAACCTGGTAGGCAGCATCACAGCGAAATCCCTTAAAACCCAATTCAATCAAGAATTTCACTATATTGAGAAAATATTGAAAGAGCCCTTCTTTATCCCTTGTATCTCTGTGATCGAACTTTGCCAGGTCCTTCCAGACCACCTTTTTTCCGTCTTCGTCACAGAAAGGATGGGCCACATGACCATCAGACTCCCATTGAAACCATTCGGGATGTAATTTAATCAGATCCGAATCTACAGAACAATGATTGATTACCAGGTCAACCATCACATCAAGACCTAGTTTTTTTGCAGTCTTGATCGCCTCTTTTGCCTGTTCCCTGGGTGCTTTTTTGCTTTTTTGGTCAACCAAGACAGGGTTGAAATCATAATAATCCGCTATTGAATAAAGGCTGCCTGACTCACCTGGACGCTGAATGGGATTAACAAAGACCCAGTTAAAGCCCATTTCAGATGCCCTCAATAAATGCCTTTCCCAGTCTGTGAACTTTCCGGCCAACAGGGGAAACAGGTTATAGATGATCATCTTTTCAGGTTTTTTCACAGCGCTATCCTTTTTAGTAAGCGTTCAAAGGTTCAGGGTTCAAGGGTTCAGGGTTATTTTTTCCATTCAGAACTCACGACTCAACGGTTCTGAACCCTTGAACCCCTGAACCTTTGAACCCTTGAACCTTAAACGGTCACCTTATTGCTCCTTGAGGGGTGCTTTTTTGCACGCCTCAAATAGCAGTTTATGATTTTGAGCAAGAATCGACAGCCAATAGTTCATCCTTTCCGCATTTGTTTTGTCTCTCCAGTGATTAAACAGGTAATCAGCATTAGCAAGAGGAAGCCTTCCTTCTGTTGGATGAATCTCAAGTGTAAAAGAAACTCGATCTGGACCCAGCAATTTCAATGAGTTAGTGACGATCCTTGAAAGACCTGAAGGTCCAAACATCGGCTCAAGAGATCTTCTGTCTTTGTATTCAAAAGGTATGGGAATTTCAACCAGGAAACTCAGATGGTCAGAGACCCCAAAGGGACTGAAGGTGGAAAGCGGATGTCCATCATGCAAATGAAAATGCAAGGGTTTTTCTAAACGCCCAAGGGCCTGAATTACATTAAGCACCGCGTCTAATCCGGAATCAACCGCTTTTTGGACATCTTTGATCACCTCCGGCAGTTCAGGATCATTCGGCGTGATGGCGCACACATCCTTTCCCGGATGGTCGCGTGAATAGGCAGATCTTACTTGCCATATGCCGATATGACCTATATCAATACAGGCGCTCACATGTTCAAGATCTTGTATCGCCTTCAAGATCTCAATAAAAAAATCCGGTTCCAGGCCCGCGGCATATTCTACAAAAAGATAAGGGCTCCCAGGAACCTTTTTCGATCTTGATTCTATCTCGTGCAACGCGGCCACATAATCGTCAAAGCGGGTTGCAATTTCGGTTTGATCATGGATGACCAGCCCAAAGATCCGGTCTTTGAATTTTGTGGCAAAATCCATGACCAAGTTGCGGCCTTGTTCCTCAAACAAATTGATATCTCTGCACAAATGAGCCACTGCAGGGGTCTCAGGCTTGGGCTTGAATTTCAACAGCCAGTCAAGCTCCACTGGTGTTACTGCATAAAATTCGGTTCCAAGACCTGCCTCTTTAAAACGCAGATCGGCCAGATGCAGAAGGGCGTCATCACCATCAATCCTTTTCTGAAAAAGTGCCAGCAACGGCGGGCACGGGAATGGACTATTGTTCTTCATGTCTGACATTTTAGAGTTACATGATTTTTATTTATCCTGATCATCCTGTTGATCCTGTCAAAAAATGTGCCTTGCTGCGGACGTGATTGAACCAGATAGATCTTGTCTTTCAGGACAAGGCCCTCAATATCCTGAGGTATTCCCACTGAATCTTCCACAAACCGGCCGATTGCCCCCAGGCGGCCCCCTAAGCGATTTCTAAAAGCTTTATCTTTTGACGGCCCTATCCTGGAATAATCCACTGTTTTTTGGATAAGACTCCCTGAAGGGCCGGGCCATATTGCATAACTGAAACTTGCAAAGGCCAACATGCATACACTTCCTGTATGCTTATTGCAGACCATTCGATAAGGAACACCAGGGATTTTACCGGAAGCCAGCGCTTCACCCAAGCCCACTGCCAGTTCCACGCAAACTTCATCCTGGTGTTGAGCTACAGGATTGACAGTATGCATAACGAATGAAATTTCCGGGACGACCATCTGCTGGATAAGCACAGCCATGTAGGCCCTATCATGGGGTATATTGAGCTTTCGCCTGCTCAATGCCGCGCGCCTGGTCCACAGCGATGACCAGACTTTTCTCACTGCCTGAGCCACCTCGGGTGGCGACACATTGGCAATTGAATCGTAAAGTCCGGCCCCAGACAGGCCTTCCAGATCCTCGCAGTTTGCACTGGAACGTACCATCAGCCGTTCATGTCGTGGGAATTTTTCCATCACACCCGAGACGATCTCATCGGGTACGTCAAGCTGCCTGATAATACCCTGTAATTTTCTTAAGGCTTCAAAGAAATCGCTTTGTGGCAGTTCATTCAACCGGCTGACCAACATTCGGTACTCTTGTTCAAGGACCGATGCCTTATTTAGTGACTCTTCCATGACACCAAAAGGAACCACAACTCCAGGGGATGTCACAAAGCCTGCCTCCTCAATTGGCGACAGTTCTTCAAGGCGCCTTGCTGCATCTGCCTTGCTGCCTCCAGTTGCCGATCTCACCTGATCCAACGGCAACAATTTGCGATCAGAGGACAGGAGCACATCAGGTACCCAGGCTCGTTCCTGCCGGACCTCCCTTTCTCTCTCAGTTACTCCTTTTTGCTCAGGACCGGAGGAAAATTCCAGATTCACTTTTTCAGCAGAGACATCCAGGATGAGCTGTTTCCCAAGAAAACTTTTTAATTCTGCATAGCGATCCGCATCTTCGCATACGATGAATACGATGTCCCCCTGTCTGGCCCGAACCGCAAGGTGTGAAAGAAGGGGTGTCTCATGGGCAACAATCAGGCCGACCACCCCTGCAGGGATCTCCTCATCACCTTCCACCTTTTCCATAAGAACTACGATCGCTTTGTCAAAAGGACCTGGCAAATCATCAATACATGCGGCCCCCACCAGGCGGCCTGAGGTCTTGCCCGGTACGATCACATCCCATGGGGGCAAGGCAGCGAGCCTCCGGATGTCTTTTAAAAGGAGAGCAATAAGTTTTGAGACCTGGAAGACCAGGTGGCTTCGAATATCCATCTCACAGAAGATCTTTATCTTGTGTCTGTCCACACCCAGAGCCTGTCCCAGCCTTTCGACCTTTTCCGGAAACAGGGCCAGAATTCTGTTACAGTAGACTTCTGCCAGCCGTCTGCATCGATCAATTGTGGCTTTGAGCCGAATAAGATGCTCACGATCTCGATGTCTGAAATCCCGGCGCCAAGCCTCCAGTTCGGATTCTATTGCCTGGCATTCTTTGGTATCAAAGCCGCTGAGGCGCAAGTTTTTAATTGCAAGTTCCAGGCAATGCAGGGCCGGCGACCAGTTTATCTCTTTCCCCAGGGCATCAAAGAGGTTGATCAATTGGCTCAAGAGCACAAAAGAAAAATCCTCCAGCCCGATGTCCGTCATCTGGAGCTTTTGTCCCTTGGAGCCGGTTTCCCCTTTAAGTTTTTCACTGAATTGACTGCGAAGCATTGTCAAGAGTTCGAAACCGGTTACCAGCTCATCGGGTGTCTGCGCTTTTTCTTTGGCTTCAAGGAACTTGCGAACTAATTCGAGCGTATGGGAATTATGAGCACTGCCCTCCTTGAGCACTGCTTCAAGTTGTTCCTCTAAAGAGCGGGCATTGAAAAACTCCTTGAGTTCCTTGTGGAATTCCTTGAACTCCTTTACGAAATCGGGTGAATAACCGGCATCCGGGGCCGTTATCCTTTTAAGCAGGGCTGCCGAGGTGGCAAGGTCCTCAGGGCCGGCGCACCGGTGCAGCTTGTTCTGGAGCGTATTCTTGATCTCCTTCTTGATCTCCTTGGGGATATCGTTTCTGTGAGCAATGTCCCGTATTCGTGTGAGCGGTTCCTTGCTGGTAAAATTGGTGGTAAAGGATGGAAGCCACGGATAGATTCTCCTGATGATAAATACATTTTCCAGGGTGGTAATTTTGGACAGACGCTCCTGTATGTGATGCGCCATCCTTGCGTGATGAGACGGGCGAAAGTGCCGCCCATCCTCAGTACAGGGTATTTCACCCGTCCCTATGAAACGGAGATAGATCGCCAGGTAAATGAGTTGCCCTGTGTTAAGCTCAAATGTGTCATCAGAGAACAAGTGATCAATCCAGCCAAGTTTCTCCCTCCAGCTTCGGCATTTCCGGTCCGCCCTTGCAATCATATTAACAAGATCATTCCCAGGGGCCATGTCAGGTTCAATAGCAGGTCTTTCTGAAATACTGATCATCTTGAGCAGCTTGTTGCGGGCGTCATTAAGCAGACCGGGTGGTTCCGGCCACTGCTCGAAGATGACGCAGCCTGAAAAGTTGCGCCTTTCCAGCCGCTCTATAAATCCCTTTATGCCCGAGTCATTTTCTCCTGCAGGACCGGTGAACAGGGGCAGGTGGCTGTCATAGTCTCCATAGTTTTCGTGCAGGTGAATATGGATAATCGGGACACTGGAATCGAGCAGGTCGAGGAACTTAAGGTAGTCATTGAGGGTTGCCTCGCACAGGTTGGCGTGTCCCAGATCCAGACACATTCCCACATGGGCCATATCTGTTGAGTCAAGATCTGGAAGCTGTCTGAACAACTCATTAAAATCCTGCGGCCTGGTGATCGGTGTGTTTTCTATAGAAAGCTTGATCCCGGCCTTTGCCAGATCTTTTATCAGGGGAAGAATGGCCTGGACATAGGAGGCAATTCCCTCATCAGTATAAAGGTGTATATTGATGAGCGATGCGCCTATATCCTGCGCAAACTCAATGTCTTTGAGGAAGATGTCACGACTTTCCGGCCTTAAAGGATTTGCCTGCCATGGCGCATGGACCGAGAGGCGAATGTCATGGGCAAGGGCGGTTTTCTTAATAAAGGCGCGTTGATCTTTAGATATATCGGTTTCTGCCCAGCCTGCCCCTGATTCCTTTTTGTCGGGAAACCACTCAAAGGCATCAAAACCTTCCGCCACAGCATACTCAAAGGGCTGCGTCACTGTTGAAGCCGAGAAGGCGCTCTGATTGCCGATCCGGATACGCATTTTTCTTTTCATGCTTCCGCTGCAAAAAGTCTGAAACATGATTCCGCTCAAAAAGACAATGTTGAATTGTGAATTAAGGTATATGTCTTTTAATCTTCTTCCACAATTCAGCATTCAGCATTTAGCATTCAACATTTAATTCCCACTTGGGGACGGGTCTGGACAACGTAATATTGACCTTTTGAGTACACACCTTCGATATCCTGCGGAGAGCCCATGGCTTTCTCAACAACTGCGCCGATATCGGCTACAGTGA
>CBETWD010000072.1:0-10487 GCA_965539945.1 uncultured bacterium | reverse complement strand
TGTGTAACCTCCTGATTTTACTACACATAAAAATCGCAACCCCATTGTCAGCATGCTGTCAAGTAAAAAATGTATTTATTTCTCAACTTTATTCATATAAACTCATAAAAAAATACTGCCGTTGATATGTTAGTATGGTGCTAGCGAAAGTAACTATATGCAAGAACCTAACCGGAAACTACTGCGATAAAGTAGATCGTGCTGGAAAAGTACTTACTGAGATATCCAGCGAGTTGCGCGATCACGACCGAAGATTAATCCGATTGGAAACGATGGTTGAAATTGCTAAAAATCAACCTCGAATAACGGATGAACCAGAACAAGGGAGCTTGAAGTGAAATGTCGATTTCTAGAAACATTTTCCGACATGCAAGATGACCCACCCCAAAGTATTCTGTCAACTAAACTTACATCACCCCCGTCTACATGTATATTTGGTTAGCACCAAGCATGGCTTTTAGCTGATTGTCTGCCCCATAAACAGAGCTTAATTCAAACAAAATTCTATATGAAATTAACCAAGTTATAACCATCCATCTGCAACAGATCCCTCTCCTTCTTAATTCTGGCACAATGCTTGCTTTTTTAGGTTACCAAGAGAGGGGGCAACCCAATTCCTTATCTAAATCATGAATACTAACGCAGCCTATATTGACATCGGCTCAATGTAATGCCGGGTACCGGTCCCGAAAAATCGGACTGAAGATCCCTGTAAACAAGTTCGGTGTGCACGTGTCAAAAATGATGGGGGGGATTGTGTCTGATAATCTTTAGTACTTGAATTCCCTTGGGGTTGTATTCCCCGCCGCTTACGGCGGGGTAGTTTATACGGAGCTTTTGGTTTCTAATGTCGGTTAGGTTTTCTTAGAAATTAGGAGCACGCCTGTTTGTTTATGAGACCCCAGTCCGGTTTTTGTGGAGTGGCGGTGAAATCGCGGGAAAGCGATTTCTTATCATCTCCTCAGCGGGGGACCGGGAAAGGAGGCTTCACCAATGAGTAAAATTCGTTCTCAGTTGACAAGGGTTATGCTCTTGTCCGCTTTTGTCGTGGGGATGTTGTTTTGTTTTTATCCGCCATTAACATGTGATGCCGCACTGGTAACTGATCCAGCCGGGGACGCCCACAGTGGCTCACGGTTCACTGATTTTTGGGCATTGAAAACATGGGAAACAGGAACGGATCTGATATTTGGTCTCGGTTTTGTCGATATTTCGCAGGGCCTTTTTGGTGCACTGCTCCTCGATACGGACGGAAATCGGCAGACGCACGGCGTCAGTCCGGACCATCTTACCGAGGCTACCATTGAATTCAATGTA
Organism: uncultured bacterium; assembly: GCA_965539945.1. Taxonomy (GTDB): domain Bacteria; phylum Desulfobacterota; class Dissulfuribacteria; order Dissulfuribacterales; family UBA3076; genus UBA3076. The sequence goes on along the minus strand of CBETWD010000072.1, from coordinate 9,170 downwards.
GCTATCCTCGGCATTTGCAACGCGCAATTTTTTGATAAATATAATCGTGGCGCATACCTCAATTGCAAGGTGTCAGGCAACGCGCTTTACATTGCTCTGCCAAAGACGCTGCTGAGAGAGGGAACCCATGATCTGGAGGTGGCAGGCATTGTTTCGACGGACTTCCTCTGTGGTGGAAGAGATCGAATTCCTGATGAAGGGTATATGAACGTTACCACGGGCGACACCCACATTGACAATGAGGGTGTAGTGCTCACCCCCCTGTCATTGCTGACCGATCCAGCAGATGACTCGGCCGCGCCGGCAGACCTCAGGGGCATGGAAGTAAAGGTGGAGGGAGAGCACCTTGTGATGAGGACTCACTATCATCATTCCGTTGAGCCTCATGATATCAGCGAGGTAAGTGTTGGGATGGTATCCATAGATCTGGACGGCGATATACTCACCGGCTTTCAAAACGCGGGGGGCACCTTCCCCACGTTTGGCGTTGACACTCTTGTCAAGTACTTTGTATACCCCTGGGCACTTGGTGGGAATGTTGAGGTCAACCTTGTCATCCAGGAGCCAGGATGGTCCTCCGAAACCACCAATATCCAGGTAGGGAAACATTCCAGCGATAGCTGTTTCAGAAGGAAAGACAACGTCGTTGAGATATCGATTCCTCTCGGCCTTCTTCCAGAGGGCACGAATGATGCAGTCATGCTCATTGGTGCTTTCTCTCCTCTCACAGTTTATTATGACCGTTTTCCTGATAACGGAGGTGTGCGACTGACGGATGGCTCGGTGAAACCTTTTAACACGTGCCAGTCAAAAGAGGTCTTCCTTACAGATCCGGTTGGGGATTCCTTTGCTTTTGGATATGACAATGACGATTTGACCGAGCTGCGCGCTTGCCATTGCGAAGAAGGGACGCTTCTTGCGATAAGGTATAGTGAATTCACGATGTTCGGTGAAGCTATGACCTCCGTACACTTGGACTTGGATCAAGACGCCTCAACCGGGGAACAAACGTTCAATGGTGCCGGAGACACCTTGATGGGAATTGAAAAGACGTTGGTTTACCAGTCAGGCGGGGGTGACGATATCCCATCATTGAACGCAATTGCTGTCGAAGGAAGCAGTGGTGATTTCATACGAGACATACGTGCACTGATCACATTGAACTTCTATGGAGGAAAAGCTTATATTACGATTCCCTATCGGCTATTCGAGGATGAAGGGAGCATGGATGTGCACGCGTGGACCATGAGTGGCGCTTTTGGCGTCCCAAGCTTCGATGATGAAATCCCGAACTCGGGAGTCTTCTCTGTTGAGGCCCAATGAAAACGCAGCTATGTTTTCATTGGGCCATGATGAAAAAGCGCTTTTGAAATTACGTCAGGCCGACCGCCCTTCGATTTATAAGGTGCTCGAGCTTTCCGGCGATCACCAAACGCCGGGAATTTTTTTGCTTCAGGATATGTTGTCGCCGAGTGACAGCATTAGGTAAAAAACAAAAAAGGTAGGGGGGCATCATGAAATGGACCAAGCTTGCGTTTTTTGTCTTGGCGTTGTTTTTGTTCTATAATAATAGCCTGGCGTCGCCTATCGTGGGTATGCTGGAACAATGGGATACGGGGGAACTTGGGCCGTATGACATTGAGCTACGCGACGATGGTTCCATCTGGCTCACGTATACGGAAAGTTATCCAGATGGTGGCAGCGAAAATCCGGACATCGGGATAGTGTTCACCATCGATCCCGAAACCGGAACGGTTACGCGATACGAAGCGGATTTTACTCCGGCGCGCTTCCAGACCATGGATCGAGCGCCCGATGATACTTTTTGGTTAACCAGTAATCATGCGGACCGCAATGCCATCGTGCACTTTAACCCCGATGCGCCAGAGGAGGAGGCGCAATTCACGGCGTACGACCTTCCCGGTAGCATGTTCAGTCTACCTGCTAAACCGTTTGGCGTAAGCGTCGACCAGGACGGTAAAGTCTGGTTCACAACTTGGGATGATCCCGCCATAGGCAGTTTTGACTCCGCAACAGCCTCCTGGGAGCGCTTTCCGATGCCCACGACGGGATTGCGTCAACCCGGTCCACCGGCGGAGATCGACTTTGACCTGGACGGCAACGTATGGTTTACCATTAAGGCACAGATGCCCAAATTGGGCGGTTTGGGGAAGCTCGACCCCGCAACCGGTGATTTTGACTTTGCGTTGGGCGATAACTTCTTTCCCATGAGTCCTGCCGCACCGCACGGCATCAAAGTTCTTCACGAACCGCATGAGCCTCCGGCGCCCACTTCTTATCCATTTGTTTGGTTCGTGGACAAAAGTGCCAACTATTTAGTGCGGTTTGATGAGGTTCCCGGGTCGCCTTCTATCTCCCTTCACGAGATGCCAACTGCATTGCGTGATTCGCATTATTTTGCCATGGACGTGGACGGCGCGTTGCCGCATGTCGTCTGGCTGACGACGTGGGGATTTTCGGCTATTGGGTCCTACGAACTCTTGACGGATACGTTTACCGTTTTATCCCTTCCGGATGCTAACCCGATGGGTATTACCATCGCTCCAACCGGTGAAATTTGGTGGGCCGAAAACGGTTTTGGTCGCCGCAGCGGCGGGGTGGGTCGCTTTACCCCCTTGCCCGACTCCGACGCTGACGGCATTCCCGATCCTATCGACACGGCACCAGCCGTCTTCTCGAATGACTACAACGACGGAACGACGCTTGGGACAATCCTGGAGCGAGGTGATCGAGAGCTCAGCTTCGTCGAATTGCCAAATCCAGAGGGCGTCAGGATCCTGGCCAGCTGCGGGGGCGGACCGGACCCGGCGCGTATCACGGCCTCCTGCGCACTGCCGGTTACTGTCGAACTCGACGCTTGTGAAGAGGTAACTCTGACCTGCGGCAGTGCTAACGTTCGAGTCCATGTCGGACCAGTTGAGGTCGAACTGAGTGAGGATATCGTCGCGACGGTGCCCAGTGGCACGGAGATGACGGTGTACGAGCATACAGAAGATGGTTTCGAAATCGAGAATTCGGGCGAAGAAGGCACAATCACGATTGACTATCAAGGTGAGATCATAGAGCTTGCGCCAGGAAGCTCGACCCATATCGGAAAGCTCATCGACATTTGGCCGCACCATAAACCCAACTATATTTTTCAGCTGCCGAACGGTCGCTTGGTGCCCCCGTTTCTCCCGATCGGGATTCTCTCTTCCGAGCGTTTTAATGCGCTACGCGACGTAGACAGAAATTCCCTCACCTTTGGTGCCACGGGAGACGAAGACAGCCTCAATCGCTGTATAAAGGCACCGCGTGATCTCAACCACGACGGCATCAAAGACCTCAAATGCGTGTTCCGAACCAACGACACGGGCTTCGATGTTGGCGATACGGAAGGTATCCTCAGAGGTCAAACTAAAGACGGCGTCCCGATAGAGGCTCGAGACGCTGTGAAGATCATACCGTTGGATTGGCGTAAGCCACGATAGCGTGTGACCTTCGGTCGGGCGATACGAGGTGCGGAACCAATTCCTGCAATATCACGCAGTAGACGAGATGACTGTCGCCTCAGAGTCGCTTTATAAATAAATGGGCGTTCAGCCCACCGCTATAGTTTCTCCTCCCGCAACGGTTGGTCTATGTTACTACAAATTAGAGGTGGTGTCGCCATCTAATTGAATATACCCAGGAAAATAGAGATCAAAGTTTCCTACTGCGTGATATTGAGAGATCAAAGTTTCCTACTGCGTGATATTGCAGGAATTGGTTCCGCACCTCATATTTACGTGCGGGTTCGTGTCACCCCATGTTCGCTTAGGGTGCATTTTCGCGTGAATGTTCGTGGTACCCTTATTTCTACTGCTGACCAGAACACCGAGAATCAAAACATGGAAATCAAAGCGACCGGATTCGCCATCGAGAAGCGTCGCCTTATCGAAGAAAACATTAGCGGATCGGTGGCTGCAAAACAACGGACTGGTTTTATTAAGCTCATTGATCGGATGGAGAAGGGGGATGTACTTGTTGTAACCAAACTTGACCGATTGGGGCGTAATGCAATGGATGTGCGGGCAACCGTCGAGCAACTCGAGAGCTCAGGCATACGTGTGTATTGCCTCGCACTTGGCGGTGTTGATCTCACCAGTCCAGCAGGAAAGATGACGATGCAAGTTATCGCAGCGGTGGCCGAATTTGAGAGGGACTTGCTGATTGAACGAACGCAGTCGGGAATTCTTCGGGCTAAGGCGGCCGGCAAACGGTTCGGCAGACGACCATCCCTTAATGCGGAAAAACGAGCAGCTGTCGTAGAGAGGCTGGATGCCGTCGCCAATATTGCCAAGGTCGCACGCGAATTCAAGACGTCTCGGCAAACTATCATGCGGGTACGCGACGCGGCTCTAAAACTATCGATACCCAAAGAGGACAAGTCCTGTCGGAAAATCGGAGATGCTGTCCTTGAACATTCAACCTAAGGGTAACTATTCAGGTCAAACACTACTCAAAATCCTATGGGACTTTTGTGTCGTTTGTTTAAATTCACCCAATTATGAGGGGGATCTTACCTGAAAATAGTATAATATTCCAGTTCCGTTTTAAAAAACGGAAGTTCTACGGTACAATATCGCAGCTATGTTTTCATTAGGCCTTTACCGGACGATCATTTTTAGAGTTATATAACACCGAAAAATAGAGGGGGGGGGGTTAGTAAAATGAGATCAAAATCAAATTATCTGGTATTTATGGTGTTAATAGTTGTGCTTACCGCTGGGTGTGCCACCATGCAGAGTCGTTGGGAAAAGACTCAGTCGACAGATAGCATAACGGCTTATGAAGACTTCTTGAATAGCTATTCAAAAGGAGAGTTCGCAGACGAGGCGCGTGCAAGGCTGGAGGATCTTTATCTACAAAGGGCTAAGAATGCTAACACTGTCGAGGCTTACCAGAATTTTCTTGAGCGTTACCAGAAGGGCAAATATGCAGAAGAGGCGAGAGAGTTGATGGATCCACTACTCTTTGAGGCTGCAAAATCTGAGAATACATCAGTTGCTTATGAGAATTATATTAACGTATTCCCAGAAGGAAAATACGTTGAAACAGCAGAAAAAATGATGGTAAATGCCAGGTACATAGAAACCATAGAAACTAATACAGTAAACGGCTATGAAGACTTCCTACAAAATTATCCAGATAGCGATTATACTGATGACATATTGGAAAGGTTAAAAGATAAACTGCTGGAAGAATTAATGCAAAGCCTTGCAGAAGAGCTAATAAAAAAGTTTTTAGAAAGGTTTCCTGAAGGAAAGCATGCTGATAGAGCGAGAGTTTTAGGGAATATTTCACAACTTAGAAATAATGATGAAAAAACTAGGATTAATGCATCTAGGCAATTAGTAAGAATGGGAGAAGATCTGAATAGAAAAGAGATAAAGTTAATAGATGATATAATGAGAAGTGGAACCGAAAGCTGGAAGAAGCATCTTTATAGACGGGGTCATTGTACATGGTATGAAAAAACTTCTGCTAAATATTACGCTGCAGACACTATGCTTAATATAAAGTCTAGATATGTCACTTCAGAAATGAAAAAAGAGGCAAGAGCGGTTAAAAATAAAGAGAAATATGAGTATAGAGTTACTGATCCAGGATGGATATGTTATTGAAAATGGAACAGTCAGTATGACTGCTAGTATCAATGGATGGAGGCGCTGGCATGTTCCTCTTAATAATAACGCTCTATTAATTGATAGTTTAAGAACTCTGTCTAGCTGGTCGTTGAAAAAACGATTTTAAGCACCAAAAAGGCCATTTTTCTGTTTTTGCTTAACGTAAATTCAGACGGTTACGACGGTTCCCTTAGCATCCTTGCTATACAGGGTCGTAATAGCAAATGCGAAAAAAACGACGCTAAGCCTTTACGATTGCCCCCGACAAAAAGAGGTCCCTTCTATGACCCAGATAAGACTATTAATTTCAATAGATTATGAAAAACAGAAAGGAGTAACATAAACGTACTCTTAATATAATAATAAAGGCATACTTTAGTTTAGGGAGAAAAAGTGGCGTAATTTCAAGGAGTTAATCCCTTAGCGACAATTTTTTCGCATTTGCTATTACGACCCCAACTCCGACAAACAACTTTAGTAAACTATGACAATATAAATATTTTGTCATAGATTTGGGCCAGGCTGTTTTCGGCATTATTCCAGTGCAAAAGAAAAAAGGGAAGCTATGCGTGATATCGCAGCTATGTTTTCATTGGGCCTCTATGCCTATCCGGTTAGCACAGGTGATCTATATTTCGCCGGATTCGGATGCGCCCGCTCGCCCTCGTATAAGTCCCGGTAGTCCTATTTCTTTCGTGCTTTCGTGATAACTTCTGGGATTATGCCCCACAGGGCTAACCTGTGTCAACCGGATAGGCATAGTTTATTCCTTGACAAAGGCCTTTTAATGGGTGACCCTGCGTCCCGGCTCATTCTTTAGTGATCACTGTGATGGAAAATGACTTCATAGCCGTTCCAGGCTTTTCCCACGGTCTACGATATTCGAATTCTAGTCGGCGCACGCCTGAAGATTTGACGCGAAAACAAAAGACTTGTTGCTCCACCCCTCCCAGCACCTGGGCATCCGATCTCTCGAAAACGGGCTCACCGACGTGACTCAGTACTCCTTCGTCGTCTCCTGAAATCTTCCAGGAATAGCCCGTCCCCGGAATGACCTTCAAACGCACGGTCAGCTCATCCCCCACGTGGAGGCGAAACTCTGCGTCATGGTCTCGGTCGGTTGCTATTAGGCGTTTCATGCAGTCCTCCTTCCTCATCGGTTCAGGGATATCTGCATTCACGGTTTCCAAGAAAAGAAAAAGCCGATAACATTACTACACCATTCCTCGTTGACTGTTACTATCAACGAACCAGCCCTTTCAGGCACGGTCAATAAATCCATCTACCGGAGACCCATGATCCCGCCGTCCCGACACTAGTGTCGGGGCGGCGGCTACCATCCAGATCATCCGCAGCCCTCTCGTCGCATACTGCCGAGATTTTTACGTCCCTTACTCAGCACACTCGTCCTGGACTGAAGGACCGCTGTTGCACCGCACTTCTGTCAACGGGTACCTGCAGGACGATCGACGGTTATATACAGTTCCGGTCTCTCCTGATCCTTAGTGGTGATGATCTCGTCCTTATCCGTCACTGTTCCGGCGACCCCGCCCTGCAATGCCGACTCCACCTGGAGCTTCCCACCCATGGAGCACGGTACAGCCAAGGCCGTAAGTGTTCCGGAGTCAAACTCGATGGTGTAGCCACGAAGCCATATCTTCCAGTATATGGTATGGGTCCCCGCCGGAAGTTTCATCGCAAACGAGGTATGGACAGGGATGTGCTGGTTAGCGGATTGGAACGATCCTATGCGGTATGATGCCGTCCACATTGTATTGGGCGACTCTCCTGTATATAAGCCGGTCCTAAAGTACTGAGGCGCACTTCCCTTGGCAATTGTCGCCGAGGCATCTGCCTCGAACGAGACATACATTTCCTTTGGCAGGTTGAACGTAACGGATGCCACATTGGCGTTAGTGCTGAACTGTTTATTATGGACGAAGTAGAACTCTTCGTGGGCTAAGAGGCTGGGGCCATCCTCGCAGATCGACGCCGGCTCTGCCTGCGTCCAGGACGCGGCGTAGCCGATGCTATTGCTGCCGTAGGCGATCCACATATAGCCGGATTCACCCCAGCCCGGGCCCCATGAGTTCTTGATTCTCCAAGCCTGTTTGGCGTCGTCCCATCCCACTAGAGTGACACCGTGGTTTACTCTACCCGTGGAGTTTTCATTGAAGACGCCGCCCGTGTAGGCCTGAAAGGCCGAGGTTACCTCAACTGCAACCGCGAGGGGCCCATATTCGCACAAGGCCTGCTTCAATGCATCGACTGTCGGTATCTCACGGCTGCTGTCGACATAGCCCCAAGCAACGGCCTTTAAGGGCCTACTAGGATCAGACTTGCAGGTCCCCTGTTTAGCTACATAGCGATAGTCACTTTCTTTGGCCGATCCGGTATCAATCAGGTACTGGTAAGCCCACCAGCCACCGCTGCAACTGCCAGCACCACTGCAGTCCAGGGTATCTTGCTCCGCGCTATCGACGAGCATTTTGTTCAATATCGCGTAGCTTCCCTCGTAAGCCCCGTGGGTGGCAAAGGCCCAGCAGCTACCACAGGGGCCTTGGTCCCGCACCGGAGTGACGCCGTTGTGGTCGGCCCAGTTAAATTGGGCTGCGCCGGCGGAGCATTGCCCCAGGAACATGGGTTTTTGCTCTTTCTTCATCAGGGCCTTCGCCAAGCCATCCTGTTGCTTGGCGAGCTCAAGCCAATTTTCGGGTGGCTTGAGACCGCTTATCTGCTCGATGGCAAAGTCCAGAGCCGTCGTATAGCCGACTTCGAAGGTCCACTTCTTCTTTTCTTTCTCACTGCACAGGGCATTGAGCACAGACTTAATCTTGTCAGGCGCGGCTAGCTCTCGTTTCTTATAGTCCAGTGAAGGTGTGATTGATATCGCCATAGCGTAAACTCCTTATCCAAGTTAACAGTACCACTATGATTCATGCTATAAACATCACCTTATTTCTTTATCTAAACCTTAACCATAGACATCACTCCTTTCTTAATCAGAAATTTATAAACCTCCTAACTAAATGATATTATTAGGAATAAAAAATCTAGTTGCCATCTTCGGTCAATACGTTCCAGTTTTGCCAAAATATGCTGAACTGAGGTAGTATTCTATTGTCTTTGGTGTCGAAGCCTTGAAAGGCCATCGAACAGCTTGCCACAGACATCGGCCCAAACGTTTTTTTGGGTTTAGGACAAAATCAATTTTCGGTGGAAAACGTCCCTCTGTTTTATTCTGAAGCAGAACTACTCAATGTCAAGGGGAAAGTGACAAAAATTGTCACTTTTTTGGGATTAGTCACATAGCAGTGATATTTTTCGTAGATGGCACTAAACGGTAGCTACGCTACTTTTAGGCCATCTTGCTGGGAAGACGCATATTGTGACGGATGCGGAGGCTCAGTTTCGCTCCAGTGAAATGCGCCTTTCTGGTGCCTCTCTCATCCAGTAGGCGAGATAGGGATCGGTGAGACGGTATTCGTCTGTTCTTGGATA
>CBETWD010000071.1:0-10592 GCA_965539945.1 uncultured bacterium | reverse complement strand
GACGCCTGAACAGGGGCGACAGCCCCACAGACATTTTAGCGGCAAGGGATCGCGGCAAGGATGCATGATCAAGCCAACTACTTGACGGTTCGGCGAATAGCCACCACAACGGCCTGAAATTGCTAGTTATGTCTGACAAAGTAGGGCTATTTTGAGCCCAGTAAAAACGTTTTGAATCCCGAAATGGGCAATATCCAAATCAATCGGCGGCGTTGCAGAACAAGGCCGCTGCACCTGACCGGGAAATTGCGGCGCTTCGCTCTGCGATTTCCGGCAGGTAAGCGCCACGTTGTCCCCAAAAAAACAAATTGACACCAAGTATTACCTTGGTTATACTTTTGTATTATGAAAACAGCAATCTCTATCCCGGATAAATTATTTCTCGCTGCTGATCAGTATGCTAAAAGCTACGGAGTTTCGCGGAGCCATCTGTATGCAAAAGCAGTTGCACAATTTCTTGAACAGCAGCCATCGGATCACATCACCAAACAACTTAATGAAGTTTACTCATCAGAACCTGCTAAATTGAATGAAACTCTTTCGACCATGCAGTTTACCTCAATAGAAAAAGAAGAATGGTAATTTCACGTGGGGAAATCTGGTGGACCGAATTGCCTGAATCAGTTGGTTCTGGGCCTGGTTACAGAAAACCGGTAGTTATAATCCAATCAAACGAATTCAACAAAAGCAAAATCAACACAATCATTGCGGCTGTTATAACATCAAATATACGCTTAGCGGCTGCACCTGGTAACGTCTTGCTCTCCGTTAAAAAATCAAAATTACCCAAAGAAAGTGTTATTAACGTTTCTCAAATAATCACCATCGACAAATCATTTTTAACAGATAAGGTTCACACCCTATCCAATAAAATCATGGAACAAGTTGATGAGGGCGTGAAGTTAGTACTGAAACTATAAAACCCGAGAGAACAAAGAAATAAATAAAAATAAACAAAAGGAGAAAGGAGAAATGTGGATATCAGTCCTGTGAGGAAGGAGTTTCACGATGGATGGCATGGAGATGCAAAAGCTCTTCATCCGTGAGGCTGGTTTTTAGCCGTGAGGATTCTTTTTTGACTATTTTTAACAGTTCTTTCAAAAGATGGTCTTCTGCATCTATGCCCAGGCACTTTAGCTTATGACGGAGTGCATTTGCTCCTGTCTTTTTTCCGACAAGCAATTTCCTCTCAAGACATACCTCAGAGGGTTCATATGGTTCGTAGTTCAAAGGATTCTTCAGCAAACCATCCACATGGATGCCTGTTTCACATGTAAAGATATCCTTACCGACCACAGGCTTATTTGAAGAAACAGGGATGCGGGAGATCTTTGAAACATAGTCAGAAAGGAAACAGAGGTATTGAAGGTCGTATCTATCTATCCCCTTTCTTTTTGCCAAAAAGGCCATGACTTCTTCCAGGGCCGCATTGCCTGCCCGTTCCCCAAGGCCGTTGACCGTAACATCCACGAAATCAGCCCCGGCTGCCAGGGCACTGATTGCATTGGCCGTGGCCATACCGAAGTCATTGTGTGTATGTACGCCGATATCTATATAGAGCTGGGATGTTAACCTCATAATGGTCTCAAACATTGTCATTGGCTCCATAATTCCTACAGTATCGGCAAAACGAATTCTATCTATACCTTCTCTCTGAGCCAGAGAGCAGACCTCCTCTATAAAACCTATGTTGGCCCTGGAGGCATCTTCCAACCCCAGAGAAAGATAACACGATGCTCTATCTTTGATCTGTCTTATACTTTCACAGACCCTTGCCAGTACCCACTTTCTATCTTTGTTGAGCTTGTGTCTTAATTGGATATCCGAGACCGGGATCGACATTGCAAGGATGTCAGGACAAAGTCTCAAATTTTCTTGAATATCGCTTGATATACACCGGCACCACAGAGAGAGTTTCGGACCAACCGTCTGTTCCCTGGTCTGGTTAATCAGTTGGTCTATCTCCGGATTCATAGCAGCAGCCCCGACCTCTATCTCGTCAATACCCAGCTTATCCAGCAGGCCAATAATGTGGAGCTTTTCGCCCAAATCAAAATAGACGTTAGCTGCCTGTTCTCCCTCCCTCAAAGTGGTGTCGATAATCCCTTTCATGTTCGGCTACTCCTGATTTCATTAAGACTAAAGTGATCGGTTCCAGGTTCAGGGTTCAAGGTTCAAAGGTTATAGTTTACTGATATCCTTAACTTTATAACACAATGCTCAGATTAGCCTCTTTCACCCACTGGGTGAAACATAACATTCGTCCCTATTGACGCGTCATCATTTTGCTAACAGCGCAAGACCGTTCAAAACTCACGCAACAACTGCTCAGATTTTCGGTAAACCCTGAACCTCTGAACCTTTGAACCCGTGAACGCTTACAGGATCTTCAACCGGGAACCGTGAACGTTGAACCGCTCAACCCAGGTTAAGACATCTCCTGCCGGCCTCGGCGGCTCTGCATCTTTTGCCGCATAAGGGATGGGGCGCATCCGGGGCAAAGCAGACCCAGACATTTTCGTGAATTTTAAAGTCAAAAAGGGCTTTAGGGATCGCTGCATGTATCTCCGTGCCGCCTATGTCAATAGTTGCCTTTAAAATCTTTCCATTGCTTCTTTTATTTACTATTTTTCCCCTGATTCTATTTAAGTTATTGCCAACAGCTTCATTTACTTTTTTCAAGACAATTTTTTCAGGGTGAATGCACAGGCTGATCTCTTTTCCTTTTTCAAAAATAGGATATCTCTTGACTCTGATCTTAAAAGGTTGAGCCAGACATTTATTATTGATGTAAACAACGGCTTCATGTTGTTGTATTTTGATTATACGTGCTTTTAAGATGTTCTTGGCCCCTACAAAACGGGCTACAAACTCGGTTTTTGGATGATAAAACAGGTCATGTGGGGCCTCAATTTGCTCTATCTTCCCCTCGTTGAGCACTGAAACACGATCACCGAGAGAAAAGGCTTCGTCCTGGTCGTGGGTAACACAGATTGTCGTTATTTCCATTTCTTGCTGAAGATTTTTTAATTCCTGTCCTGTTTTTTCTCTGGCCGGAGCATCCAGGTCACTCATAGGCTCGTCGAGTAACAGTATTTCCGGTTCGGTCACAATGGCCCTGATTAAGGCAACACTTTGTTTTTGGCCTCCGCTCAATTGATGTGGGTATTTATTCTTTTCCTTTTCGATGTTAACTCTGGCTAAATAATAGTCAATTTTCCGGGCTATCTCGGTTTCCTTAAGCCTCCTGACCCTGAGTCCGTAAGCAATATTGTCAAAAATACTTAGATGGGGAAACAGGGCATAGTCCTGGAAGACAAAACCGATTCTCCTTTTTTCCGGTGGAAGGCCGTTTGCATTTCGGCCCCTAACCATAACAGTGCCTTTATCCTGTTTCGTAAGGCCTGCTATTACAGACAAGACAGTTGTCTTACCGGCACCGTTTGGTCCCAGCAGTACATGAAATTCTCCCCTGCTGACCTCCAGGTCCAGATCCTTAAGTGCGGCCCGACCGTTGTAGCTTTTTGAAATTTTTTCCAACACAACGCCCATTTCATATCCCTTACTATGACAGCGCGATCTGTCCTCTCATCCGTGATTTGAAAATAAATAGCGAGGTAAAAGAAAACACAATCAGAACCAGGGCAATCGCAACTGAGGAGTCCATCTCGCCTGACATGGCATTCTGATAAATGGCCACAGTCATTGTTTCGGTTTTAAAGGGAACACAGCCGGCAACCATCGAGGTTGCGCCGAATTCTCCCAAGGCCCTTGCCCAGGTCATAACCATTCCCGCATAGATGCCGTTCTTGGCCAACGGGAGGAGTACTTTTTTAAAAGTATAGAATTTCGATGCCCCCAGGGTTAATGAGGCATTGATTACATTTTGGTCTATTGATTCAAACGCCTCTCTTGCTGATTTTATCAAAAATGGCGTTGAAACAAAAAGCTGAGCAATTATGATTCCTTTTTTAGAAAATATCAGATCAATTCCCTGATTGCTTAAAAGATTACCAAAACCACTGTTCCCGCCCAAAAGGATTAACAGGGCCAACCCTGCAACAAGAGGAGGCATGCAGATAGGAAGATCAATCAACGTATCAATTATCTCTTTGCCCTTGAATTTTTTTACCCCCAGCAGATAGGCCGTAGGAACTCCCAGGCACAATGCCAGAAAGACAACTGCCAGCGATGTTTCAAGGCTTATAAGAAAGGATGATAATACGTAAGGGGATTTAAACTGGTTCGCAAGTTCTCCAAGCGAAGTTGATGTAAACAACGCGAACATGGGCAACACAATCAGGCATACAAAAATACCTGTGATCAATGAAACAACTATGTCAAATGAGATACCTTTCATCTATTTTACCACAACCCACCGAACTGTAAGCGTTTACAGGGTGCTGCAGATGCGAGGCGGAGGGTACGCAGACGTACTCCCTGTACTTCAAGTGTCCGACAACAAAGCAGATGCGGTGCCCTGTGAACGCTTACCATCTATTTTACCACATCGAAACCATAGTCCCTGAAGATCCCTTTAGCTTCGGCACTTAAAAGATAATGGATATATTGAGATGCCTCTTCTTTATGCCTTATCATTTGGCAAACCGGAATAATATATGTGGAGATATATTGTTCCGGGATGTCAACAGGCTTTACCTTCCCGGACTGAATTGCATCTGCCTTCCATACAATAGAGGCATCAGCATTATTTTTTTCAATCCACATTACCAGTTGCTTTACTGATATGCCTCTGGCCATTATATTTATATTTGACTCATTGAGGCCTGCTTTTTTTAATATTACCGCACTTGCCTCACCTATTGCTGTTGCCTTGGCATTCCCTAATACAATCCGGTTGTTATTATCAACAAAATCGCCAATAGACTTTACTTTATTGTTCCGTTCAGCAGTGATGATAACCGGAGTATGATAGGCAACCGGGGTATAATCCTTTATGTATCTTTTTTCTTTCAGGATCTTTGCCCACTTTTCACTTCCCGGAATAAAGACATCAGGGGTTTGCCCTACGAGTATCTTGTTGCCCAGCCTTCCGCTTCCTTCATAATCGTAGATTACCCTCATGCCATGTCTTTCTTCGAATCTCTTGCCTATCTCGTCTAGAGGCAACCTCATCCCAGCCCCGGCAAATACAAGGAGTTCCTTGGACTTGTCTTGGCCAAAAGCAATAGATCCGATTAGGCAGACGAATAATACTGAAAACAGTATGAGCCGCTTGCAAAATCCCATCTTTTGTCCAATGGCCGCGTTGTTCCAGGGCAACTTATTTTGGGATGTCCTTAATAAGTCCTTCATATATTACCGGTTCAATGCCCATCTCTTTTAATTTGGCAGAAGGTACTTCACCTATCTTTGTGACATAGACCTTGCTGCAATCCTTGAGCAGGCCTGATACCTGCGCAAATCTCTCCGGATCAAAGGAATGATCCGGGTCGCCGACAGAATAAGTCACCGTCGGGCGTTCTTCCACGAATGTCATTTTGTCATTCAACTCATAGATCAAAAACCGCTCGGCCTTACCGAAGTGGTCGTTTACATTTGCCCCGTCTGTTGTAACAACACCAATCCTTGTTTTGGCCATTACACGTCTCCTCTTTTTACCTAAAATGATCGGTTCCAGGTTCCAGGTTCAGGGTTCAAAGGTTATAGTCTGCTGATATCCTTAACTTTATGACACAATGCTCAGATTAACATCTTTCACCCAATGGGTGAAAGATAACATTCGCCCCTATTGACGCGTTATCCTTTTGCTAACAGCCAGTTAGGGCTTTTCAACCCGGAACCGTGAACGTTGAACCGCTCAACCCAGGTTTTAATTACCCACATCCCATCCCAGTCCCAATGCACCCTGCCGTATGTGTTAAACTTATACGGCGTCCCTTAAGGCTTTGGATATCCAGGCATTCAAAGACAGCCTCAAGCCCTTCCTCAATAAACCCATACATCTCAATCGGCTGGATGCCGGCCTGATCGAGTATGGCCCTCGGGTTCTCCCCAATAGCGCTTGCAAGGACAGCTCGGCAGTCACTGAGCGTTTCCGAAAGCTCAAGCCATCTTTGCCGTCCTGTCCCGGGTGGTGGTGCAGGTCTGGTGTCTACCAGGGTAAATCCGTACTTTTCCTCGCCATAAATCAGAAATTTACTTGCCTCACCCAGATGCTGGTTCACCAGCATTCCTTCCTGGGAGGCCACTGCCACATGTGGACGCCTTTCTTCCGGTTTTATGGGAAGCGCTGCACATGCGGCAAGATAACTTCGAAATTCACCTATCCTGTCATGACGGAGCAGTCCAACTGCATCGGCCCGGCACCTTGCGCAATGACGCATCTGGGGGACATACCTTTCTGATTCATTTCTGATCCTTGATATAAATTCTCTCGTAGGTTCGGATATATGTTCAAATGGACTCCCCGGAGTGGGCAACATTGGGATACAGTTCAACAGATCAACCCCCAGGCTGCCCATGGTTTTTGCCACCTCAATGATGTGATCATCGTTTTTACCAGGCACTACGATAGTATTTACCTTTACTGTGAAATCCCGTTCCTTGAGCATGCGTATTGCTTCAAGCTGGCGGCCTAAAAGTAGCTCAGCCCCCTTTTCTTTTCGGTAAACCACGTTTCCGTCACGGACCCAGGCATATATCCTTGCGCCAATTGCGGGATCAATGGCATTTACTGTCACTGTCACGTTAGTAACGCGAAGCTCGGCCAGGCGATCAATATATGGACACAAGTCCAGCCCATTGGTTGCCAGACAGAGGATCAGGTCCGGGAACTCCTCCCTTGCCAGTTCCAGTGTCTTCATGGTAGCAGCCGGATTGGCAAACGGATCCCCCGGTCCGGCAATACCCGCCACGCTGATCCTTGGCTCTTTTTCAAGGACGATCTTAAGGTATTCAACAGCCTGCCATGGTGAAAGGACCTTGCTTGTAACCCCTGGCCGGCTTTCATTAACGCAATCGTATTTACGATTGCAGTAGTTGCATTTTATATTGCATTTTGGGGCCACCGGGAGATGTACCCGTCCATATTTCCCCTTTACTTTTTTATTAAAACAAGGATGGTGTTCAAGATTCATTTTGCTACTCCTTTCTCAATTCCATTTCAAATGTGATTTCATTAATTCAAAATTCAACACTCAAAATTCAACATTTATCGTGCGCCGCAGATGGGGTATTTTCAGCGGAATCACACATATGTATATCCAACGGGAGAAACATCCTGTTTCCTTTCTATAACTGCATTGACTATACGGTCGAGGAGCGACTGGGCACCTCTGTAGCCGACATGGAGTATGCGCTGTGCCCCGATTCGATCGTGAATAGGGAAGCCGACCCTGATCAGTGGGATATCCAGTTTTCTGGAAAGAGAGTAGCCCTTGCTGTGCCCCACAAGGAGATCAGGTTTTAAGGATTCCGCCTCGCTCGCAATATCGAAAAAATCAGCCCCATCCCGGACAATCGGCGGTTCAGTGATGCCCTTGGTTACAGCCTTTATACATTCCTCAAGACGTCCGCTCTTACCACCTGATGCGCAAAGCACAGGGATGATTCCTGTCTCTGACAGGAGAGAGGTGAGTCCGATAACCAGGTCCTCTTCGCCGAAAACGATTGCCCGTTTTCCGAATATGTACTTGTGGGCATCCACATAGGCATCGATGAGACGACCACGCTCCTGTTCATGTTTCTGATGAATTTTTTTGTCTGAAATCGTCTCCATGGCTGAAAAGAACGCGTCACTTTCCCTGATTCCGATGGGCGCGCCCACCTGGCTCAAAAAGACACCGTTGCGTGTTGACAGAAGCTCGCCAGCCGTGTGCTCACCCATAAGAGTTCTTCCAAACTCTATGGTTGCCCTTGCGCTGCCCATGGTCTTTATTTTTGATATGGGAGTTCCGCCGCTCGGTATCTTTTCGTAGTCAAGCAGGGCCTGGCCATCCAGGGTCTCGGAGATGTCCGGCAAGATAGTCCCTGAAATTTTGAAGTCTTCCAGTATCTCCTTCAGGTAACGTATGTCCGCAGGGGAAACAAAGCCCGGCAGGAGGTTAACGCCCTCAGCGGCCCCATTTCGTGTAGCCACCTGACCTACCAGGGCCTTTACCGCCTCATGAAAGCCCTCCATATGTGTCCCCGAGTAACTCGGAGTAGAGGCATTTACCAGAAGGGGTCCTGTCTCATTGCTGAACAGGTCTTTCTCCTCCCGGCAGAACTCCCTTATGATTCCGGGCACATCGTCACCGATCGTCTCGGTAAGACACGTGGTGGCAATACCGATAATCCCTGCACCGTATTTGGTTATCACGTTTTTCAGGCCCTGCTTCAGATTGGGACCTCCGCCAAAGACAGCGTGCTTTTCACTCAGGGCAGAAGACGCGATATCCATGGGTTCTCTGAAATGGCTGATGATATAGCGACGCATATAGGTGGCACATCCCTGGGGACCATGGAGAAACGGCACCGCGCCTTCGATTCCCCTAAAGGCCAGGCAGGCCCCGATCGGCTTACAGAGCTTGCATGCGTTGGTTGTGGACACGTAATTGTTCCCTGTCCCTGCCATTTTTCACTCCTTCTGCCGCCCTTCTGGGGACAAATCTCCAAACCGGGCTCATGACTGTATTGTAGATCTCCTGGGCAAGATTGAGTATGCCCACAAAGCCCTCAAGGGCCTCCTTTCGCTCGTGGTTATGGTCGCAAAATCCAACCCCCATCTTGTAGGCAATAGGCCTTTCCTTGACGCCGCCTATGAAGATGTCCACGTCTTTTTCCTTGATAAAGGTGCAAAGCTCCAGGGGGTTCGTGTCGTCAACAATTATGGTCCCATCGTCGGTGATCTCTTCCAGTTCCTGATAGTCTTCTTTTGTACCGGTCTGGGACCCGACCAATACCACCTTCATATCCAGGAATCTCAGGGTCTTTATCATGGAAAATGCCTTAAAGGCCCCGCCCACATAAATGGCGGCCTTTTTGCCGGAAAGGACCTTGCGAAATTCCTGAAGCCTTGGATAGAGTATGGAGAGCTCTTCATTGATGAGCCTTTGTGTACGTTTCATTATCTCCGGATCTTTGAAGAAACGGGCCACGGCATAAAGGGACTCGGCCATGTCTTCCAGCCCACAGTAAGAGACCCGGATGTGCGGGATGTCGTAGGCCTCTTCCATCAACCTGGCCAACTCCATGGTGGACCCTGAACACTGGACCAGGTTCAGGGCCGCCCCATGGGCTTTACGGATACTGTCGACCCGTCCGTCTCCGGTGATGTTGGCCACCACCTGGACACCCATTCGTTCAAAATAACTGCGAATAATCCATATCTCTCCTGCCAGGTTAAAGTCTCCCATGATGTTCACGCTATAGGGGGATATCCCATCAATATCGCCTGTGCCCACGAGCCTGAACAGGGCCTTGCAGGCGGCCTCATACCCTGCCCGCTTGTTGCCGTCAAAGCCCTCTGCCTGTACGGGGATGACAGGTATTGCCTTTTCCTTGCTGACCTTTTTGCAGACTGCCTCAAGGTCATCACCTATGATTCCGACAATACATGTGGAGTAGACAAAAGCCGCCTCGGGATGATGCCTGTCTATGAGCTCTGTCAGCGCACGGTAGAGCTTTTTCTCGCCGCCGAATATGACGTCCTTTTCCTGGAGGTCCGTGGAAAAACTCAAACGATGGAGTTCCGGGCCGGTGGATAAAGCACCCCGGATATCCCATGTATATACAGCGCAGCCAATAGGGCCGTGCACCAGGTGCAGGGCATCGGCAATGGGATACAAAACCACCCGCGAACCGCAGAACACGCACGCCCTCTGGCTTATCGCGCCGGCAAGGCTTTCCTTGTTGCAGGCCAGATCAAAGGGCTGTTCGCCCTTGCGAAATATCTGATCCTGTCTTTCTTCAAATATAACAGCGCTTGATGTCTCCATAGTCATTACCCGATCAAATATTTTTCAGCAGCGCGCCCTTCCTCCAGGGCGTCGAGGATCTCATCTATCTCGTCTTCACCTTTAACCCCGCCGTACCAGTAACTTTGCGGATATACTATGACCACAGGTCCGTCATCACACCGATTCAAGCACCCCATGCTTGAAACCATGGCATTGAGGCCTCTGTCGGCCAGTTCTTCCGCCAGGTATGGGATCAGTTCCATGGAATCCTTGCGGATGCACTTGCCTTTGATCTCAGTACCTCTGAAACTGCAACATACAAAAAAGTGATATTCCGGCTTTTCCACTTAAACCCCCTCTCACTCTTATGAATTGAAGGGAATCTACTTGATATTGAATCCCCTAATCCTTTAATCCTCTAATCCTCTATTACATTACCAACTCAAAAAACTCCTCAGGATCATCCCTGTCTTTACGCTCCAAAAGCGTGTTTGCGATGTTACTCAGTAGGTACATACCTCCCCTGTATCCCAGTGTTGGGAAGTAGCTATGGCCTACCCGATCAAGGATAGGAAAACCAAAGCGGACAAGGGGGATGTCTTCGGCATGGGCTACATACTTGCCGTAGGTATTGCCGATGATCAGATCCACAGGATCATTTTTAATAAGCTGGTGGAGATAGAAGATGTC
>CBETWD010000070.1:0-10777 GCA_965539945.1 uncultured bacterium | reverse complement strand
CATTCAAAATTCAACATTTAATTGTGCGCTACAGATTGGGTTTTTTCAGCGGAATCAGCACATGATTTGTATGAACACAGCATGTTGGCTGCTGGGGCGGGGAAGGGGCCAAGGCGTATGAAAAAACCTTCATATAAAAATATTGAATTAACAGGTAGTTAGCTTATATGAAATGTTTTATCCTTCACTTTATGCAGGATAGTCCTAACAGAAATATCCTTCCGATATTATCCATTTATGGCTAAAAGTTATTAAAATCAATAAGTTAACTCAAATAAAATCTATTGGGCATATTCTTTGCTATAAGAAAGAGCCTTTAGGGCTACACATGTAGTTAAAGAATAAATTGGTTATGAAATGAAATTTTTCATTTCAAAAAAAGGAGAAATTAAAATGAAAAGAACTATTGTGTCGGTATCTCTTGCAATGTTAATGTGCTTTGGTTTCATGGGGTTACAGCAAGTAGGGAGCACTACAACAGAGGAAGCTATGATCGTAGTAGAAGAAGAGACAGCAAATGTGACTGCACCGGCGGCAGAAGAGGCTGCTCCTGCAGAGGAAGCTGCCCCTGCTGATTAATAATAAGCCTGGCTTTTGTATCACCTTGGTAATTGGAGAATATAGACTGCTCCTGCCGAGAAAAGAAATTGGGAAGAAGTATGGAAAGTTCTTCAAATAAAAGGAGGAATAATTAAAGTGAAAAAATTAATTGTATTGGTATGTCTTGCAGCGTTGATGTGTTTTGGCTTTGTTGGTTGCAAGGAAGAAGGTAGCACTATGGCACCAGAAACAACCGTAGCTCCAGCAGAAGAGGCTGCAGCACCGGCAGTGGAAGAAGCTGCCCCTGCTGTTGAAGAGGTTGCTCCTGCTGCTGAGGAAGCTGCTCCTGCTACCCATTAGAAATAGTAGCTGGACAATGTAAAAAAGTGGGCTGAAGAAAGCCGAGGGGACGTTGTTTACCAGTTCGCTGGAAAGCGACGTCAAAAACGAATTAACGACGTCCCCTTTAGTCCCTTGATCATTTTCTTTGCCCCCATCCACCGCCGCCCGGCGTATTTATGATCAGCCTTTCCCCTTTCAGGGCATTGAAGGTACATCGGCCGGGAAGCCCTATTGTTGTGCCGTCAATTCGCCTCAACAGATTTGATCCGCACTCCCCGTTATTCCCGCCGCCTATTCCCTTTGGTGGAAAGCGTCTCCTTTCAGATTGAATGGATACAACTGCATCTTCCAGGAAAAGGAATTCCCGGGTAAGACCCATCCCACCCGGATGAAAACCTTCTCCCCCTGAACCGTCCCTTAGAGCGGTCTTCAGGACCCTTATCGGATAAACGCTTTCAAGGGCTTCAACCGGAGTGGTGGCCGTATTGGTCATATGGACCTGAACTGCACTTGCTCCGTCGCACTTTGGGCTGCCACCCATCCCGCCGGCAATGGTCTCGTAATAGGTCTTTTTCTCCCATCCGATAGCAAGATTATTCATGGTGCCCTGTCCCTGGGCAGGGATTTGATCAGGTAAAAGATCCTTTAATGCAAGGAGGAGCACGTCAACAATCCTCTGTGAGGTTTCCACATTCCCGGAGCTGACTGCCGCCGGTGGCCTTGGGTTGAGGAGAGAGCCTTCAGGTGCTGTCACCTTCACGCTTTCGTAACACCCGTGGTTTGGCGGGATGTCCGGAGGCAGAAGGCATCTAAGCACATAATACACCGCTGATTTGGTTACGCTCAGGGGTGTGTTGGCATTTCCACTGCTCTGGGGGGCCGTGCCTGTAAAATCCGCCTCAAAGCTCGTACCCTGAAGCCGGATCTTTACACGTATGGGAATGGGATTATCTTCACCATCCAGGTACTCAATCGCTTCTGCCTCCCCATCAGGCAAATCAAAGAGACTGGCAGTCACCCTTAATTTGGCATAGTCAATGATGGCCTCTACGAATTTGTCAAAGGCTCTTTCCCCATAGCGGCTTATGAAATCAATGCACCTTGATACGCCGAGGCGGTTTGCCCCTACTTGAGCATTTAAATCGCCAATACGTTCCGCAGGGTTTCTTGTCTCTTTTTCAAAGACTGCTCGCACATGATCCTGGATGATGCATTTTTTAACAAATAAGGTAGGAGGGATGACAATGCCTTCTTCAAAAAGGGTGCTGCTCGATCCCGGCATGGACCCAGGCGTGTCGCCGCCCACATCGGCATGATGTGCCCGGTTAACGGCATATCCCTTCAGCTTGCCCTCCCAGAAAAAAGGTGCGATCAAGGTGATATCCGGCAGATGAGATCCACCCCGGTAAGGATCGTTCACAATGACCTGATCCCCCGGACTCAGCTCGGGGAAGTCAACCGCAACGGCCTCCACGGCCGATGGCATGGCCCCGAGGTGTACAGGGATGTGCTCGGCCTGGGCAATGAGACGACCTTTGGCATCAAACAATGCACAGCTTTCATCCAGACGCTCCTTGATATTCGGAGAAAAGGCGGTTCGCCTGAGATTCGCCCCCATCTCTTCGGGAATTGCCAGGATGAGGTGCTTGAAGACTTCAAGTGTTACCGGGTCAAGGATAGACATACTTTTTTTCAACTGTGCGGTTAGCTTTTAGCCATTAGCGGTTAGCCTTTGGATAAAACTGTTCAACATCCTCGTTGTCCAGTTCAACCTTAACCTCATAGTCAGCACGCAACTTTTTGTCAGTGTCGTACCAGAAGACGATACGGTGCCGGTCAAAGATTTTTTTGAGTGGTTCCTGAATATTGCTCATAGTAAAAAAGTTATCAGTAGGCAGTTATCAGTAGGCCGTTACTGAAAACTGATAACTGTCCTCTGATAACTTTATCTATTAACTTGCCAATGGCCGCCTCTTGCCGGCCCAATCCGTTTTAACTGGTTGCTTTTCTGTAATTTGGCAATTTGTTTTTCAATGGCTCTAGTGCCTATTCCGAGCGCCTTTGCCAGTTGCGGGATAGTCATTTCCGGAGTATCGGCAAGCAGTTCCAATATTTTCACCGCACTTTTCACCGAACTATTTTCGGTGGTTCGGTGAACTGTTACGGTAAAAATGCATCCCTCTCGATCATCCATAAAATCGATTTCCTGCCAATCGTCTAATGCCCTTCTGATCCCTGAACCGATGCCTTTATAGGGCAGCAGTCCTTTAGCAATATAGGAAACCAGTATCGGATTGCGGATATTGGAGTTGCCTGCCAGAATTTTTTCCACTGTCAAATTGTTTGGAAGATGGCCGGGGCTAATAATCTCAATGCGGTTATCGAATATAAACAACCGGATCGGAGCACTGATCAAATAATCCCTGTGAACCAGAGCGTTAACTAAAAGTTCTTCAAAAACCGACTCCGGAATTTCAGGGACACCTGGTGCATTTACACCTCGCCCTGCTTGGATTTTGTGAAGATTTCGCATGACAAAGGCGAGGGAATCATTGAATACTTTTTCCAGTGATCCGGAAAAATCTTCTGTATCCAAATATGTTGTAGAATGAATATCATTGCCCGGATAACTGATCGCTTTGACTATGAATTGCGGCTTGATCCACTCCGGTTTTTCCGCAAACAGCAAAACTCCGGCAAGGTTCAGCATCCCGTTATCCGCGGCCAGATTCATATTCTGCAAGAGCTTGGTTAAACTTTGTGGATTTTCGGGAAATTCCTGATGATATATGTCTCTCAAAAAGTCCCTGAATCTTAATTTATCCAGTTTGTCGAAACCAGCTTTCGTGGGCAACTCATCAGCGTGGAATTGATCCACGCTTTGAAATAGACGGCGAAGTTCTTCCTTGGAATTTACACGCCGTTTATCCGAACCGTTTTTTAGCCAAATGACCCCATTTTTGTCAAAATAGGGCTTATCGATTCCCTTGGGTACTGTCAGAACAATAACAATTCTGTTGTTGTCAGCAGGGATATTCTCGGTCTGAACAGTCAGCGGACTCCGCACATGTTGACTGGCTGTATTGCTAATTAGCTGGTTGACGCGGCTTACATCTTTATTTGGTAATCCCGGCAAAGAGCCATCGTCGGCAACACCGATAAAAATAACGCCACCCTCACTATTGGCAAAAGCAGCCATCTCAGCTGCCAACGAGTCAGCATTGCGCACATCCGCTTTAAATTGCCGGCGGCTGTCTTCTCCAAGAGAGATTTGCTTTTTTAATTCATTCATATTTAGGCATCCTTCACGACAAGTCAAAAGTAGTTTACACTTTGTTGATTTTGTATTTTGGCAGTGAAACTTGAAATTGGAAATTGGAAAAAATACAAAGATGTAGATGCGTTACCTAATTTCTAATTTCCAGTTTCGGCATCGGCATTCAATTCTATAATACACGCTTTTTCGAAAAAAGTGTAAACTGGTAAATGAAGGATGCCCATATTTATTTGCTTAACCCCGGCACTTTTTTCAGGACCTCCCTTGCCAAACTTAGGGTAGTTTACTTTAACGCCGTCATCAAGATTGATTTCGTTTTTCTGGGTGGCGATGGGCTAGAGGGTTTCTCGTTCGTAGCCGTCCAGTTCGGCGATGGTTTTCTTAAGTTTTTCAATTTCTTTCAGGGCCTTTGTTTTTTCTGTCTTGGAGGCTGAAGCGCTGATACTGATGGCCTCCAGGTGTTCGCGCCGGGAGATGAGTTTGGTGCGGAATTCACGCAGGTAGTTATGAGATTGATTAGTAGTCAAACTGCTTGAGAGGTACAGGACGACCGGCCTTCCAAATTCGTCCATACCGATTCTTGTTATTCGCTAACCCTTTGTATATGCCTTGAGGAGATGGATTGCAAATTTAAAAGTTGATGTCGAGTAGAGAGGAAAAATTAAATTATCCCCAGTAACGGCTAGCCGCACAGATCCCTTTTTTTCACCCAACGATTACCTTAAGACAACCATTTCCCTCCACCGATACCTCACATTCAGGAGGCACAAACACTGTGCATCCTTCATCTTCTATCACCACTGGTCCTTTGGCGGAAAAAGATCGCCAAAGGCTTTCTCGTTGATAAACAGGTGCCGGAGCAGGGCCGGAAGACAGCAAAATGGTTCTTTTGGCAACAGGCGGCAAGGGGGACACGTTTTTAACTCCCGGCAAGGAAATTTCCTCTCTTGGCATGATGGCTGAAAGTCTCACAGTCACCACTTCTACAGCAGGACCATTCTCCAGGGTATATCCGTAGCGTTTTTCAAAGGCCTGGTAAAACCTTTCGGCCATGTCAGCCTCTTTGTCATAAGGAATGGTGAGATGAAAACTCTGTCCTTTGTAACGCAGATCAAGGAACGGCCTGAACACTGTATCTTTGATATTTAGTCCCTGGCGTTGGAACGACTGCAATGCCCTTTTTTTAAAACGGTCTAAAATACGATCTACGACCTGCCAGGTTCCGGCATGCCATTCAGCAAAAACAGTCTCCCCGAAATCAAGCCGCACCGCGGAAAGCAAGATCCCCAAAGCTGAAAACATGCCGGCCATAGGTGGAACAAGGACTTCCTTTATGCCGAGCTCTTTTGCAAGTTCGGCTGCATGAAGGGGCCCTGCACCGCCAAATGCTAGAAGGGTGCAGTCTCTCACGTCAATGCCCTTTTCCACAGTAGCCCTTCGAATCCCTCGCAACATGTTCGCATTGACCACGGAACGCACGCCCAGCACAGCCTCTTCCATATTAAAATCTGCTGATAGCGCAAGAGAGCGAAAGGCTTGGCCGGCCCTGTCCGGGTTGAGTGTGATGCCTGTGCCGGAAAAGGACCCGGGGTGAAGGAGTCCGGAAAGGAGGTTGGCATCTGTCACGGTCGGCATGGTGCCGCCCCTGTCGTAGCAAGCCGGGCCGGGTTCGGAACCGGCGCTTTGAGGACCTACGCGGAGCGCTCCGCCCTTATCCATCCAGGCTATTGAGCCGCCGCCTGCGCCGATGGTGGTAATGTCGAGCGTGGGAATCCTGACGGGAAGCCCGTCTATCTCGCCTTCATCCGTCCATAATGGGGTATTATCAACAATGGCCGAAAAGTCGGCGCTTGTGCCGCCCATATCAAATGTAATCAGGTTTTCTCTTTCTGTAAGCCTTGCCAGCAGAAGCCCGCCGGATACACCCCCGGCCGGACCGGAAAGCAGGAGTTCAACAGGATGGATTTCGCCTGATGCCGCAACACCGCCTGCGGATTTCATGATGTCGTAATCCGGAGGTCCTCCAACTTTCCTGGCAGCTTTACGAATCTCTTGCACATAAGACTGGACAACAGGTTGAATAAAGGCATTTATGGCCGTGGTCGATGCCCTTTTAAACTCCCTGAACTCAGGGATGATCTCTGAAGACCTGGATACGGGCATGCCGTGCTTTTTGAAGGCCTTTTCAAGGAGAATTTCGTGGGCAGGGTTTTTGTAGGAAAACAAAAGACAAATCGCCACGGCCTCTGGGCCGGATTCCATAACATAATCCGCCAGCGCAAAAGCATCGAGTTGAGACAGTGGCAAGATTACAGTGCCGTCAGGGGCAAGACGCTCCGCAGCTTCAAAACATAAGTTACGACTCACCACAGGAGTTGTCCGGGAGCAATCAAAATCGTAGAGTCTCGGCCTTCTCTGCCTGGCGATTGAGAGAAGGTCCTTAAAGCCCCTGGTCGTGATAAAGGCGACCTTTGCGCCTTTTCTTTCCAGCAGCGCGTTCGTGGCCACGGTGGTGCCGTGAGAAAAGGATGAAAAATCAGCAAGGTCCCTGATGGTTTCAGTGACGGCACGGTCAGGGCTATCCGGTGTGGAAAGGACCTTCCAGCCCCGTATGTGGTTGCCGTCCAGAGTAACCACATCCGTGAAGGTGCCTCCGATGTCCGTGGCTACTCGCATCTCATTAACTAAATCCGTAACCGTTCACGGGGTTACAATGCCCGTCTTACCACAACCCACCGAACTGTAAGCGTTTACAGGGTGCTGCATATGCAAGGCGTACGGGTACGCAGACGTACTTCCTGTACTTCAAGTGCCCGACAACAAGGCAGATGCGGTGCCATGTGAACGCTTAACTAAATCCTATTATCTTTCCCCCTTGATAGACGCAAAAAGCCGCAACCCATGCAAGTGAGGTGCTGTATGTAATGCTGAATAAAGTCCACTTAAAGGAACCGGTCTCCTGCTTTATGGTCGCTACTGTTGCAAGGCATGGTAGATATAAAAGAACAAAGACCATCATTGCCAGGGCGGAAAGTGGCGTCATGTCAGATGATAGCAGTGCGTTCTTGAGAGTGTCAGATCCTTCATCTCCAGCGAGATAAAGTATTCCCATAGTACTTACTACGATCTCTTTGGCGACAAAACCGGTAAGAAGGGCCACACTACCACGCCAGTCTATTCCTAAAGGAGCAAACACAGGAGCGAAAGTTTTCCCGATACGACCCATGTAGGACTTTTCCATCTTCTCGGTTTTTTGGGCCATTTCAAGCTGCGCTATAGCAGCATCCCGTTTGTTCTCAAGATGTTGCCTATCAAGTTCATTGGCAGTTGCAATTTTAGTATCATACAAGGCTATAACACTATTGGTTTCAGCAACATAATCGCATGAGTACTGTATGTTTCGGGGAAATGCCGAGAGTGTCCATATCACAACAGAACCGATAAGTATTACACCGCCCATCTTTTTGAGAAACATCTTACTGCGATCCCACATATGAATTATCAGGCTCTTTACCATCGGGACCCTGTAAGGAGGCAATTCCATAACAAACGGGGCATCGGCACCCCTCAAGAGAGTAGAACGAAATAGACGGCCTGTTACAATAGCAAGTATAATCCCGGCAAAATAAATGCAAAAAATAACAGTGCCGGCTTTGGCGCTAAAAAAAATACCTGTAAGTACGATATAAATTGGCAGCTTGGCCGAGCATGACATAAATGGTGTAATAAGTATGGTAAGGATGCGGTCCTTTTCACTTTCAAGTGTGCGGGTCGCCATGATGGCAGGGACACTGCAGCCGAAACCCATAAGCATGGGTATAAAGGATTTACCGTGAAGCCCGATAAGATGCATTATTCTATCCATAAGAAAGGCAGCTCTTGACATATAGCCTGTGTCTTCAAAAAGAGCTATACAAAAGAAAAGTATCAGGATATTTGGTAAAAAGACTATAACACTCCCTACTCCTGCAATTACTCCGTTTATAAGAAGATCTTTAAGGAGGCTATCCGGGAGAAGACCGTCTAATGATATTGAAAACCAGCTAACACTGGTGTCTAACCATTCCATTGGATAGACCCCAAGTGAAAAGGTTAACTGGAACATTGCCCAGATAAAGAAGATAAAGATCGGAAACCCGATAAACCGGTTTGTCAGGACCAGATCTATGTTTCGAGATATGTCGATACGCTGTTTTGTAATGGTTGTAAGAACTTCCTTTATTATTCCGGCAATAAATCCATACCGTTCATCTGTCATTACTATTTCAGGATCATCATTAAAGCGGTCCGCAAGCAGCTCGCGGTGTAATTGAACTTCCTGAATAATATTCCGGCCTTGATCTCCTGCCTTTTGAAGAACGCGTTCCTTTACGATTTTATCCTTTTCAAGGAGTTTTATTATTGTCCACCTTGTCTTATAAGGAAGTGATATTTCTGAGTTCTTTTCAATAAAGCTCCGGAGTTTTGAGATTGAATTTTCAATGTCCTTGCTATATTTGACTTTACGCCTTCCACTGGTATCTACATCTGACTCAGCCAGTTCTATGGCCTTTTTCAGAAGTTCATCTATGCCCTCGTTTTTGTTACCGATTGTGAAGACTATTGGCAGATCCAGAAGTTCGGAGAGCTTTTCCGCATCGATTTTGATTCCCCGTGTACGGGCAATATCAGCCATATTCAGAGCAAATAAAACCTTGCAATCAATCTCCCTAAGCTGGGTTGCAAGATACAGGCTTCGTTCCAGGTTGGAGGCATCAATAATATCGATTACAACATCAGGACATTCATCAAGGACAAAATCCCGTGCGATAATCTCTTCTACGGAAAAGGGTGTTAAACTGTAAGTTCCGGGAAGATCGATAATTTTAAGCTCATATCCGTATTTACTTACAATACCCTCTTTTTTTTCAACTGTTACACCAGGCCAGTTCCCGACCTTCTGCCTGGTCCCGGTAATATTGTTGAATATTGTTGTCTTGCCTGAATTAGGGTTGCCCGCAAGGGCTATTGTAAGACTCTTTTGAGACATAAAGACGTTCCTATTTTACGTTATCGACTGTTATTTGTGCAGCTTCTTCAACCCTGAGTGATAAATGATAGCCCTTAACAATCAGTTCGAGAGGATCTTTCAGGGGTGCGTATTTCTCTATGTAAATCTCCGAACCCTTGATGATACCCATTTCAAGTATCCTTCTGCGCAATGCACCATTTCCACCTACACGGTTAATTACTCCGGCCTGGCCTTCCTTCATTTCGCTTAACAACATATACGGATTTCCCCTCAGTTTTTCCTTGGCTCAACCAATACCTTCTGTGCCAACCCACGCCCAATGACGTATCGCCTGCAATCCACGGCAATAACCATCTGTCCCTTGCCGGGGCTGGTAATGACATCCAGCTCGTCTCCCACTCTCAGACCCATGGTCAATAAACGCATGCGCGCTCCCGCGCCCCCTGTGAAATCCTTGATTATGAGGCGTTCACCCTGCTTGGCCATAACAAGAGACATGGGCTGTATGCGTGTTTTAAGGCAGTTGGAACATATGCCGTAGATTTCCATTTTGTGCTGAAGCATGTGGAAACCATGGGCCGCAGCAATCTGTATCTGGAGGTTCTCAAGCTGTTGGTCCTCGAATTCAATAATATTCCTGCACTTTGTACAGATCATATGGTCATGATGCTGGCCAAGATGCCTGTGCTCATAGCGCACCGGCCCATCTTCAAACTTAATTCTCTTGGCAAAACCGAAGCGGCACATAAGCTTCAGCGTATCTCTTACAAAAGAGGACTCTAATTGATACCCGTTTTCATTAAGAAGCTCAAGCAGTTCATTGACTGTAACATGACGTTCGGTTTGAAGAAAAACTTCAAAGACCTTGAATCTTTCTTCAAAATTATCAATATGTTCCTGTTTGAAAAGTTTTTTGAACTGTTCCTTTTCCTGGATATGATTTTGTTTCATGAAGATTCCTTATTTAAAAATTTGTTGATATGTTTTCTGCATTTCAATATATATTTCTCATATTGTCAAAAAATATCTTTATTCCCACAAACAAAAGTGCTGCAAGCACCGCCTTTCTGACTGTTTCTTCATTCAGACGATGAAGAAGTCGCCTGCCGGTAATAATTCCCAGAAAAGCTATGAGATAATAATGGCCAGCATACAAAATGCAAGGGCTCGCCAGACACTGTAGATAATCTCCATCAGGCACGGTCAGCAACGCTTGATATACCTGAGTATCCTCTGTATACAAAAAATAGCTGACAGAATCGCCAGGACTTATTGAGAAGTTACTTATTAATGGGGATGTTGCTGCTCCTATGAAAAAAGCCGCATAGCAAAAAATACGCCAGATGCCGATTTTTACAGGAACTATTTTTCGAAAACTTGAGTGAATAATATGGGGTAATGGATTCAGTCTCTGTAATTATTCTAATCATTGGAGTTGTACTCGTTTTCGTTGGTTTAATCGGGCTGATTTTCCCGATATTACTAGGCCCGGCTTTGATTTTCGCAGGCCTTTGAAGAAAGGGGTCAGCCCTGGAAAATAGAAATTAGCTTCTTTACCTGATTCCTTATCTTCCTGTTCTCCTCCATCAACCGTTCTATCTTTATAC
>CBETWD010000069.1:0-10806 GCA_965539945.1 uncultured bacterium | reverse complement strand
GCCCTGATTTTTCAAAGCTAAACGCTAATGGCTAACAGCTAATCGCTCAACTTAGGTTTTAGTAACATCCGCCCGTAGTTCCAGGATCTTCCGATAGACCTCCTCCAGGAACTCCGTCACCGGGCCGTGTTTGTTTTCCCCTGATTGTGCATATGTCTTGGTTATCTCAACTGCCTGACGCAGGCATTCTTCTTTGGCGTAGGTTTCAAGCTTCACTAGTAATCACCCCTTTTAAATTCTACTCTGTCACATTAAGCAAACTCGTGGAGAAAAAATTGAATATTGAATACTATATGCTGGATTAATTGAATAATTCATCTTTTCTTCCATAATTCAACATTCATAATTCAACATTCAACATTTTTATCAAATCTGCGCCAGGAAATTCGGCAGCTCGGCCTTCAGCTTTTCAAGGGCCTTGCCCCTGTGACTCAAGCTGTTTTTTTCCTCTGATGAAAGCTGGGCCATTGTGCGTTTGATAGAAGGGATGTAAAAAACAGGGTCATAGCCGAAACCCTGATCTCCTGAAGGATTCATGGCGATTTCACCTTCGCATCTAGCCTCAGTGCTTATCCACCGGCCGGATGGATGATAAACTATGATCACACAACTGAAGTGAGCGCCCCTCTTGCCTGAAGATACCCCTTCCAGATCAGCCAGAAGCTTTTCGTTGTTTGAGGCATCAGAGGCATTTTCCCCTGAGTAGCGGGCAGAGTAAACACCAGGGGCCCCATCAAGGGCATCGACCTCGAGTCCGGAATCATCAGCAAGGGCCATTATTCCCGTGGCCTCGGCAATGACTTTGGCCTTCTTAAAAGCATTCTCCATAAAGGTCTTGCCATCTTCTACTACATGGGGTGCGTTTTCTGCTTCATCCAAGGACATGATGTCAATATCAAGATCGGAAAGAAGCACCTGGATTTCTTTCAGCTTACCTTTGTTACGGGTGGCAAGTATCAATTTTCTTTTCATATAACTTAACTCTCTATAGTATTAACCGCTTTACCGATATCCTCCCGCACCGGACCAAACTCCAGAGATACGGCATTAGATGGACAGATGGTATAGCATCTGAGGCATCTGATACAGGCAGCCGAATTCAGGTCATCCAGACCATTATAAAAAGATACCCCGGCAGGACATGCTGTCAGACATGCCTCGCACTGGACACATCGGTCAGGATGAAAACGCAACTGCAGCCAGCTTACCCTGTTGAAAAGGCCGTAGATGGCCCCAAGAGGACAGATTGCCCTGCAGAATGGACGGGATGTTAAAGTACACCAGATCAAGAGGAGTATCAATGCGATAAACTTGTATACGAACAGCCAGCCTGCGGCACGACGGAGCCCCTGATCCAGCCAAAGCAAGGGAATACCGGCCTCAAGCGTCCCTGCCGGGCAGACATACTTGCAGAACCAGACGGAGCCGTAGCCTGATGAATCCACCACAAGCAAAGGGAGCAAGACTACAAAGACAATAAGAAATAGATATGGCCCCCTTCTGAGGGGCCTCCAGAATGAAAGCTTGGGAACCGGAAGGAGGAAAAGCCACTTCTGCAACAGGCCAAAGGGGCAAATCCAGCCACATGGCATCCGGCCCGCGACAGAACCTATCAGACCAAGACTTCCCAAAACGTATGCCCCAATATGCAACTGTCCCATCTGCAGACCCGGGCGCAGAGTTGCCAGAAAATTCTGAAAGGCGCCCAAGGGACAGGACATGGTGGCGGCAGGACAGGAGTGACAATTGAGCCCTGGGAAACAGAGTTTTTTAAGAGGCCCTTGATATATGGGACTTCTCCACGGGAAAAGCCAGTAAGCGTTAGCCAGCAATGCAAAGATATACTGGCTTTTTCTGCGCAGACGTTCCATTAGCTGATTCCAATACAGCTAAGGCATACGGTAATGGCCTTGTGCCAGACTACAGGCACCTCGCCGGACCAGATTCCCAGTGCCAGGAGTGCAATAAAGGCAATTGTCGTAAAAAGAGGAAGATATCGCTTCATCAAAGCCTTTCTTTGACTGATCCGGTTTTCTGGCCCAGATGGACCTCTTTGTCACGGCGGTCATCTATCTTTATAACCGTGTATACCCGTTTCGCCCCATGAGAAAAAGTGCTTTCATGCAAGGCCTTTGCTAAAGCAAGGAGCTGATCAATATCTCCTTCAATTATTGTCCCCATGTCCGTAAGTTCATATGAAAGTCCCTGCTCTGCAAGCAACCTCTGCATATCTACCACGAATTCTCCCACACTCGTGGATCCGGTCCCAAGAGGGGAAACGTTTATTTCCATAAGTGCCATGATAATATCTCCTTTGAGTAACTATTCGTAGGGGTTCACAGGTTACATTAAAAGATGAACGTCCAACATCGAACATCGAACGTCCAACATCGAATGAAAAACAAATATCCAATACCGAACATTTAACGGCTATTAATGATTCTTCATCTTTCCCCATTCAATGTTCAATGTTGGACGTTCGATGTTCGATGTTCATTTTTTAAAATACCTTAGCGCTTATGGGGTTGTGCCCCTTGCCCCTTGCCCCTTGCCGTTGCTCAGGTTTTACTCCACCGCCACCTGGGATAGCGAACATCCTTCCAATACTTAGGCACAAAGAGTACAGCTATGGTGTAAAGTTCCAGCCGTCCTGCCACCATACATATTATTAAAACGGCCTTTGATAGATCAGGGAGTCCGGCGAAATTATGACAGGGGCCGACGCCTCCCAACCCCGGGCCTATGTTGTTTAAGGTAGCAATGACCGCCGTAGAGCCGGTAATTATGTCTATTCCCTGTCCGGTTACTATCATAGTCGCAGCAACAAATACTACCATATATAAAGAGAGATATCCCAGTATGGACTGGATTACTTCTGCAGGGACCTTATGATTATCAAGTTTTATCGCCTCCACTGCCTTTGGGTGAATCAGTTTTGTTATCTGTATTCTCGTAAACTTCCAGAACATAAGTATTCGGACCTGCTTAATGCCGCCGCTGGTAGAGCCTGCCATTCCTCCCAAAAACATAAGGGCAACCAGGGTAAATTTGCACACTGGTGCCCACAGGTCAAAATCCGCTGTGCCAAAACCTGTGGTAGTGAGCATGGACCAGACCTGGAAGGCACCGAATCTCAGACTGTCTGACCATGAATCATAGGTGCCGAACGGGATATTTACAAACATGACTAATATAGTAGCAAAAACACCTATACCAAGGTAAAAGCGGAGCTCTTCGCTTTGGCCAAATGCCTTCCAGTTACCTGAAAGCAGGCGGTAATGAAGGGAAAAATTTATTCCCGCAAGGATAATAAACACGATTACAATGATATCGATCCACGGATTATGAAATGCGGCCAAACTCTCGGTCCTGGTGGAAAATCCGCCGGTAGCCAGACTGGAAAAGGCATGGCAGATGGCATCAAAAAAGCTCATGCCAGCCAACATGAGCAACCCGGTCTCAACCGCAGTAAAGATCAAGTAAACACTCCATAAGATCCTGGCAGTATCCTGGATCCTGGGCGCAAGGCGGTCCTTTGTAGGGCCGGGCATCTCTGCCCGGAAGAGCTTCATGCCCCCAATTCCGAGTATAGGCAGAATCGCCAGGGAGAGGACTATAATCCCCATACCCCCAAGCCACTGGGTAAAGGCCCTCCAGAAAAGCAGGCTGGGCCCCAGGACCTCAACCCTTTCCAATATGGTGGAACCAGTGGTGGTAAAGCCGGACATGGATTCGAAATAGGCATTGAGATAGCTCGGGATAGCCCCGGAGAGATAATATGGCAACGCCCCCAAAGCAGCAGCAGCAAGCCAGCTAAAGCCCACAATGGCAAACCCTTCCCTATGACCTATCTCCGGCTCTGAGACACAAGACCAGACAAGCCCTCCTCCAAGCCCTAATCCGATTGCGCTGGAGATAACAAAGAACCGCCAGTTCCCATCGTCGTAATATATGCTGAATGCGATGGGGATCAGAAGAGCAACTGAAAGGAAAATAAGGAGCCAACCCAATAGGGCCCCGATAGTACCCAGTTTCATAAGGCAAGGAATCGTTCTGCCATGGGAATCGCCTTCTTCATGCTGAAGATTATCAGTCGGTCTCCGGCCTTCAACACTGTGTCTCCTGAATGAATAATTATGACATCAAAGGTCTCTTGAAGAGCTAAGTCCAATCCCTCCAACCCATTATAGGCCGGTACTACCACAAATCCAGCCTCAGTAAAACCTTAGCATACAAAATCTATTATTCGCTGATCGTCCTCAATGAACAAGATACGCACAAACAACGCCTCCATGAGATATCCTGAATCCGCAGCGGCCCATTCTCAGAAGGCACCCAAGGCTGCAAACTACATCTTCTATTGTAAATAAGCCGCACTAATCAATCATAAATAGATGCTGGAATTTTTTTAATTTCACCATCACTTCCAATGCAATAATACTATGTTATGTTGTATCTGCACATGGTGACTGGAATGTGGCCCATTTCCTGCTGTTCTGGAATATTGAATATGTATGGCGGTCACCGGGTCAGATAGGCACAGCCCACAAAAGCCGTGTAAGCTTTATCTACTGTCATGACCAAACCGAATGAAAGACTCAGGTATGCTTGAATGGATTATCGCGCATCAGACCATGCTAGGGTGGTTGGTGGTTTTTTCCGTGATCATCTTTGTGGGCACATTGATTCTCACGCCTATCCTCGTAACACGCATTCCCGCCGATTACTTCGATCACCGGGTACGATACCCAACCCCTTGGAAAGAACAACACCAGGCCATCCGCCTTACACTGCTGCTTGGCAAGAACTTGCTGGCACTCACACTGATAGCAGGAGGTATTGCCATGCTGCTCCTGCCCGGGCAGGGCCTGCTGACGATACTGATCGGCGTGATGCTGCTGGACTTTCCAGGCAAATATCCGCTAGAGCGGCGCATCGTGCAGCAGCCGAAGGTCCTGCAGACCATCAATTGGCTACGTGCCAAAGGCAATCGGCCGCCACTGCATATCCAACCGGCCACAACCCCTCCACCTTAGACAGACAGGCCTACAAGCCTTAATAGCAAATTACACAGCGTTTCTCTGCCGCAACCATTTCTCGGCCTCCACAATAAAATACGTGATTATCCCAGCCGTAACTGTCCGTCCCCAGGCGTCAAGACCTACGGGCGCGCTATGGAATAACCGGTTCATGACCGGAGCATACGTATAAAACATCTGCAAAACAAGCATGACGGCAACTCCGCCGAAGACCCAAAGATTTGAAAATAATCCGAGTTCAAATATTGATTTTTTCAACGAACGGCAGTTGAAGAGATAAAAAAGTTCGATGATGACAAAGACATTAACTGCAACCGTGCGTGCCTGGGCCACACTGGCTCCTACCGCCAGTTCCCACTGGAAAAGGGTGAACGACGCGGCCAGCAGCAGCAATCCCACCAGGAGGATTCGTCCAATCAGCACCCTGGTGAGTATAGGGGTCTTGGGATCACGGGGCGGACGCGTCATAATACCGGGCTCCTTGGGCTCAAAAGCCAGCGTAAGCCCCAGGAAGCCTGCGGTGGTCATGTTGATCCAGAGAATCTGCACCGGAAGGATGGGCAGCGTGACGCCGGCGAGTATCGCGGCCATGATAACCAGGCCCTCTCCCAGGTTGGTCGGCAGGGTCCAGACGATGAATTTGGTCAAATTGTCAAAGACGCCCCTTCCTTCTTCGACCGCGGCCTCAATGGAGCTGAAGTTGTCGTCTGTCAGGACCATATCGGCAGACTCCTTGGCTACATCGGTGCCGGTCACACCCATCGCCACACCGATATCCGCTCTTTTCAGGGCCGGGGCATCATTCACACCGTCTCCGGTCATGGCCACAACGTGTCCGCGGTGCTGCAGCGCCTCAACCAGACGGAGCTTCTGCTCCGGGGTTGCCCTGGCAAAGACTGCGGTCTGCTCGGCAACATCAAGGAGTTCTCTGTCGGAGATTTTCGACAGTTCCCGCCCAGCGACAACAGCCAATGCACCCGTATCAGGGTCAGAGGCACCGTTCAGGCCCATATGTTTCGCAATGGTAGCCGCTGTCAGGGCGTGATCGCCTGTAATCATCTTGACATGAACGCCCGCTGTCTGGCAGACTTTGACTGCCGCAACCGCTTCAGGACGCGGCGGATCAATCATGCCTTGGAGACCGAGGAAGGTCAGCCCGGAATCCACATCTGAATGGCGTAAAATGCTTGTCCCAGCCGGCAGTTCTACTCTGGCAAAGGCGAGCACACGTAACCCCCTAGAGGCCATTTCATGCACATCTTTGAGGATTCGGGCCGGATCCAGTATTGTTGAATTCCCACTTTCATCAAGGTGCGAATTGCATCTGTCCAGAATGGCCTCAACTGCGCCCTTGATATAGACGATCCTTGGGTTGTCACTCCCTGCGTCATGCATGGTTGCCATATACTGGTACAGGGATTCAAAAGGAATTGCGTCCATGCGGGGAAACCTTTCCTGCACTATGTCCATGGACAGGCCGCTCTTGTTCGCTGCGACGATCAATGCTCCCTCGGTGGGATCCCCCTGTATTTGCCAGGAACCCTCCTTGTTCACCAGTAAACTGTCATTGCAGAGTGCGCCGGCCTGCAGGCACTCCGCCAGCGCTGCTGATTTACCGGCATCCACCGGGCTTCCCTGTCTGAGAATCCGGCCTGACGGTTCATATCCCACACCGGTTACTTCAAATCGCTGGCCGCCGGCAAAGATTTCCTGGACAGTCATCTGATTCTCAGTAAGCGTTCCGGTCTTATCCGAGCAGATGACCGTGGTACTGCCAAGGGTCTCAACCGCCGGAAGATTTCGAATGATGGCCTTACGACGCGCCATCCGGGAAACGCCAATGGCCAGCGTTATGGTCACGGCAGCCGGAAGACCTTCCGGGATGGCACCCACGGCCAGAGCTACGGCGGCCATAAACATGTCGAAGATGGATTGCCCGCGGACAACGCCAACCACAACAGTGACCGCTGCAAGGGCCAGGATTACATAGAGCAGGACATGGCTGAAGTGGGCTATCTTTCGAGTAAGCGGCGTCTCCAGCTCCTGCGTCGTAGAAATAAGTTGAGAAATGCGGCCAACTTCCGTGTGGTCGCCCGTGGAGACAACGACACCTTTTCCCTGTCCGTAAGTGACCAGGGTCGAGGAATAGGCCATGTTCCGTCGATCTGCGAGAATTGTATCGTGATCAAGGGTGTCCGATGCCTTTTCAACAGGAACGGATTCGCCGGTAAGCGCGGATTCATCGATCTGCAAATCGCGTAAATGGATCAGCCGCATATCTGAAGGCACCTTGTCACCTGCCTGCAGCAAAACGATATCACCCGGAACCACTTCTGTTGCAGGAATACGCAGCTTCTCCCCCTCCCGCAGCACAGTGGCCTCGGTTGTCATTGTCCGGGCCAGGGCCTCCAGGGCACTGACAGCCTTTGATTCCTGGACGAACCCGATGATGGCATTAACAAGCACAACCCCGAAAATAACGCCGGAATCTACCCACTCTTGAAGGCCGGCCGTAATAACACCGGCCGCGATTAAAATGTAGATAAGTGGCTGGTGGAACTGAAGGAGAAAACGCACCAGGGCCCCCTTTTCTCCTTTAACAGTGATCACATTGGGGCCGAATTCTTCCAGGCGATTTTCTATCGTGAACATGCCCAGGCCCTTTACGGGATCACTCTCCAGCAGATCAACCACCTCGTCAGCAGGCAGATGGTGCCAGTGTTTAGCGATTAAAGTCTCCATGAATTCCTCGTGTATTTCTGTGATCCTATCCACGCCACCCATTTACGGAATCAAGGCTTTAGGAATAACGATGCTGCCATATTCGTGAGGGATGCCTGTAGTGTCTGTGGTCAAATTCTCAATAATATCAACTATATTTTAAAAAAGTGCGAAAGTAGGGTTAAGGAGGTATGACATATGCTCCCCTCGTTTTACTCTTATGCCTTCTCTGTTCAGAACTTACGACTCAATGGTTCTGAACCTTTGAACCCTGAACATCTGAACCAGTGAACGGTTATCCCCTTTTATCAGGCTTTACTCCACCGCCACCTGGGATAGCGAACATCCTTCCAATACGAAGGCACAAAAAGTATAATTATAGTATAGAGTTCCAGCCGTCCTGCCAGCATACACATGATAAGAACGCCCTTAGATAAACCAGGGATATGAGCATAATTCTCGCAGGGACCGACGCCTGCCAGCCCCGGGCCTATGTTGTTTAAAGTAGCAATAACCGCCACAGAGCCGGTAACCATGTCCAGCCCCTGTCCGGTTACAATCAGAGTCGCAACCACAAATACAACCGCATATAAAGAAAGATATCCCAGTATGGACTGGATCACCTCTGCAGGGACCTTACGATTGTCAAGTTTGACGAATACCACCGCCCTTGGGTGGATCAGTTTTCTTATCTGCATTCTCGTGAACTTCCAGAACAAGAGTATTCGGACCTGCTTAATACCGCCGGTAGTAGAACCTGCCATTCCTCCCAAAAACATAAGAGTGACCAGTGTGACTTTGCACATAGGTGCCCACTGATCAAAATTCGCTGTGTGGAAGCCTGTGCCGGTGAGTATGGTCCATACTTGAAAAGCACTATATCTCAGACTATCTGACCATGAGTCATATGTTGCAAAGAGAATATTTGCAAGCATGACGAATATGGTCGCAACAATGCCTATGCCAAGGTAAAAACGGAGTTCTTCGCTTTGGCCGAATGCCTTCCAGTTACCTGAAAGCAGGCGGTAATGGAGGGAAAAATTTATTCCCGCAAGGATAATAAACACGATTACAATGATGTCGATCCACGGATTGTGAAATGCTGCTATACTATCGGTCCTGGTGGAAAAGCCGCCGGTAGCCAGAGTGGAAAAGGCATGGCAGATGGCATCAAAAAAGCTCATGCCGGCTAACATAAGCAACACGGTCTCAACTGCAGTAAATAACACGTACACGCTCCACAAGATCCGGGCAGTATCCTGGATCCTGGGTGTAATGCGGTCCTTTGTAGGGCCGGGCATCTCTGCCCGGAAGAGCTGCATGCCTCCGATTCCGAGTATAGGCAGAATTGCCAGAGAGAGGACAATGAACCCCATACCCCCCAGCCACTGTGTAAAGGCCCTCCAGAAGAGCAAGCTGGGCCCCAGGACCTCAACACTTTCCAATATTGTGGCACCGGTAGTGGTAAAACCGGACATGGATTCGAAATAGGCATTGAGATAGCTCGGGATGGCCCCGGAGAGATAATATGGCAGTGCCCCCAGAGCAGCAGCAGCAAGCCAGCTAAAGGCCACAATTGCAAATCCCTCCCTATGACCTATCTCCGGCTCTGAGACACAAGACCAGACAAGCCCTCCTCCAAACACAAATCCAATTGCGCTGGAGATGACAAAGAACTGCCAGTTCCCATCGTCGTAATATATGCTGAATGCGATGGGTATCAGAAGGGCAACTGAAAGGAAGAGAAAAAGCCAACCCAACAGGACCCCGATAGTACCCGTACCCAGTCTCATGAGGTGAGGAGCTGTTCCACCATGGGGATCGCCTTCTTCATGCTGAAGATTATCAGTCGATCTCCGGCCTTTAGTACTGTATCCCCTGATGGAATGATTACCTTTCCTTGCCTGACCACTGCCCCCACATTGGTATCCATGGGAAAGTCTATAGATCTTAAGGGATTATCTACATTCACCCAACGCTCAGAGACCACAAACTCCAGCACCTCTGCCTCGCTCCCAAGTAATGAAGCAACAGAAAGGATAGCGCCCCGCCTCACAAAACGCAGAATCATATTGGCTGCTACAAGCCTTGGGCTGAGTGCAACGTCTATTCCCAGCTTTCCAAGGAGCGGAATGAAATCCGGACGGCTTATGCGGGTTATGCACTTCTTTGCACCGTGATACTTTGCAAGAAGGCTTGAAAGGATATTTGTGGTATCTCCATCTGTGACAGCCACCACGAGATCTGCCGTGTCTATTCCCTCTGATAGCAAATCATGGGCGTCCAGGCCATCAAAGTTAAGCACTACGGCACTATCCAGATGCTCAGCAAGATGCTCGCATCTTATGGGATCGGTCTCCACAAGGGCAACGTCCACCTTCTGTTGTTCCAGGGCCTTGGCTACCCGAAAGCCGACCCGGCCTCCGCCGATGATAAAGACCTTTTTAGGAGCCATGCTCCACAAGTTGAACAAATCTTCCACTGCTGCCATGTCCCTGCGCCTTACAACCACGTAAATACGGTCTTCAGCCTGGATGAGATCACTCCCCCTGGGAATGATGGTCTCTCCCTCCCGGACTATGGCTACTATTACAAAATCATAGAGTCCTCTTAAATCCTTCAGATCAGCCAGTGTTACACTACAGACAGGATTGCCCTCTTTTATCTGGTACCCCACCAGGACCACCTCACCGTGAGCAAAATCAACCACCTCAAAGGCCTCTGATACCTCACTGATCCTGAGTATCTCCTGGGCCATGACCTGGTCAGGGTTAATCAGGAGATCTATGCCCAGCCGATACTCATTCAGTGGAGAAGTACCGGAAAAATATTCCTCGTTCCTGGCCCTGGCCACACGGCGTAATACGCCATACTCCTTTGCCATGATACAGGCAATCAGGTTGACCTCGTCAATGTCAGTAACAGCAATAAAAAGATCGGCCTTTGTGATATTCGCCTGTTCCAGGGTCCGGGCAGAGGCCCCGTTCCCCTCAATGCAAAGTATATTAAGATCCCGCTCCGCGCGCTTTAGACGGTCTGCACTTCT
>CBETWD010000068.1:0-10926 GCA_965539945.1 uncultured bacterium | reverse complement strand
AATAGGGAACCCTGTGAGAATCAGGGACGGGCCCGCCGCTGTAACCGGGGACGAACGCCGCAATATGTCACTGTTCAATTAGATTTTGTTTAAAACGGACTGGATGCAAGGCGCGAGATTGTCAAGGAAGGCTATTCATTAGTCCGTCCGGCAAAAAAGACAATTGAAGCAGCGCAGCAGACAGTGCGTTTTCAGCAGGATTTGGATGGGAAGGCGCGGTAAGTAGGTAGATCCGGGAGTCAGAAGACCTGCCTGAAGAGTATATTGAGCTCAAATTGGCATATCCTCGTGGACAAAGGATATGTCCTAAAGATCTTGCGGATAAAAAAGGGATATCCCCGGATCGATTAAATATCGGTCCGGGGATTTTTTTGTAATTTCGAGGATTATTTGTTGAGCATAACGCAGAGATTTGGCAAAAAGACCATTTATGGATGGGCACTGGTTCTGCTTGTAGTGGTGTTGTTCTCTGTACCCACCCCTGCACTGGCCGGCAATGGAAAGATCGGTTTTTTTGTCGGGGACTCAGATGCCTTTATCTGCTTAAAGGCGATAAAAAACCTTGATCTCCCCGGAGTTGATGTAGAGGTATTTACCAAAGGGGACATAGGGCGGCAGAGAATTGAAGGATTTATTTCCTGCATGGATGTCGCGGTGGTGGATATCATGCAGACAAATCCTGCTGACTGGCTCCTTGCCGGCCGGGAGAAGATCAATCCAAATGCTGCGGTTTACTCGGTTCGTTCCTCTTCGCACACAAAGGACTTCCTTGACGCAGGTTTCATTGCTGATAAAACAGTAAAGTCCTATTATCAATACACTACGACCGATAATCTGAAGAACCTGATCCTGTTTCTGGCAAACAGACATCTGAAATCGGATATTATGTTTGAACCGCCGGCAGTTCTGCCTGAAAATGCCATGTATCATCCTGACAGCAAAAGGCTTTTTACGAGTATGCCTGATTATTTCAACTGGTACAGGCAAACCGGGCATTATAGAAAAGGCAGACGCTGGAGCCTGATTGTCACATTTCCCACCTTCACTGTGAAAGGCAAAAAGCAGCCGGTTGACGCCCTTATCCATGCCTGTGAAAGGCAAGGGGTGAATGCCGTGACGCTTTTATATTCCGTCAGGCAAGGACCCAATGTCATAGGCAGGCTGATCTCGGAAAAGCCCCTGAAGAACGGGCTGGGCTCCATT
This sequence comes from uncultured bacterium, assembly GCA_965539945.1. GTDB lineage: Bacteria > Desulfobacterota > Dissulfuribacteria > Dissulfuribacterales > UBA3076 > UBA3076. The sequence goes on along the minus strand of CBETWD010000068.1, from coordinate 9,723 downwards.
ATCGGCTTTACCTTTAAGTTCAGTTCAATGTTGTCTTCGGATCTGTATGAGGTCTTCTCCAGGGCGGATGTCCCTGTCTTTAATCCCCAGTATCTTTTTTTTACGCCCAGGAAGGAGTGGCTGGCCTCTCCCCAGGGGATTGCTCCCATGGGGATTGCAATGCAGTTTTCCATCCCGGAGCTGTCAGGACTGGTTGAGCCCACTGTCATCGGCGTGAAAGAGGAGGTTTTGGACGATTCCTCCAAGACAAAGAGCTATGTGTATGTACCGGCAAGCAATCAGGTTGAGATGCTTGCAAAGAGAGTGGCAAAATGGCACACCCTTCGTGACAAGCCAAACAAGAATAAGGAGGTTGTCCTTGTTTACTACAATCATGGTGCAGGCAAACAGAACATCGGAGCCAGCTATCTTAATGTAGCCAGGAGCATCACGGTGATTTCAAATAGGCTGAAGGCCGAGGGCTATACCATAACCGGGGAGATTTCAGAAGATAAAATCATGGATCTCCTGATCAAGACCGGCAGGAATATCGGCTCCTGGGCCCCTGATGAGCTGGATGCGCTTCTTAGTGCCGGGGATGTGGTTAAAATAGATATTCCCGAATATAAAAAATGGATTTCTGAAATCGATCCGGATTATTTGGCCAAGGTGGAAAAGGACTGGGGGAGGCCGGAAGACTCGAATATCATGATTCATGAGGAAAAATTCATCATACCCTGTATCCGCCTGGGAAACCTCTTCCTGGTTCCGCAGCCTTCAAGGGGCTGGAGCGATGATCCTGAGAAGCTCTATCACAGCGACATCCTCTTTCCCCACCACCAGTACACTGCCTTTTATCTCTGGCTCCAGAAAGTTCTGAGGCCGGACGCAATGATAAGTCTCGGCACTCACGGCACCCATGAGTGGCTGCCGGGAAAGCAGGCCGGCCTGACACATAGCTGTGCGCCGGAGGTATTGATCGGCGATATCCCCAGTCTCTATCCCTACATTGTGGACGATGTGGGTGAGGGCATTCAGGCCAAGCGGAGAGGACGGGCCGTTATTATTGATCACTCTGTTCCTCCTTTCAGGAAAGGGGGGATTTATGAAGAGTATTCTAAAATCGCGTCTCTTATCAGTGAATACGAAATCGCAGAGTCCGACCAGGTCCAGGCGAAAAAGCTTGAGCGGATCGCCGGCATGGTCCGCGGCCTGGGGTTGGATAAGGACCTTGAATTAAGTGAGATTACAGGTGATTCGCTGGAGGCCATAGAACACTACATCCTTTCACTGAAAACAGAGATGATCCCGTACGGCCTGCACACTTTTGGCGTTTCGGCCGCAGGGGAAGGCCTGGAGGAGACTGCTGTTGCCATTGCCTCCCAGTCTGAAAAATCCGCTGAATTCTATAAACATCAGCTCCTGTCCTGCGGCCCATCGGAGCTCAGCAGCCTGGTCAGGGGGCTGAGGGCCGGATATTTGCCGCCTGCATCGGGAAACGACCCGGTACGCAACCCGGAGAGCCTTCCAACAGGCAGAAATTTCTATGCCTTTGACCCGGAAAAGGTGCCATCCAGAGAGGCATGGGAATTGGGGAAAAAGGCAGGGGATCAGATGATCGAAAAATACCTTAAAAATCACCATGGACAGTATCCTGAGCAGATCGGAGTTGTCCTCTGGTCTGTTGAAACCATCAGGAACCAGGGTATCAATACTGCCATGGCCTTAAGTCTTCTCGGCATGAAGCCGGTCTGGGACAAGCGGGATAAAGTAAAGGGAGTTGTCCCGATCCCGGCATCTGAACTCAAACGGCCGAGAATCGATGTACTGCTCCAGATATCAGGCCTGTTCAGAGATACCTTTCCCACTGTGGTCCTGCTGCTTGATAATGCCGTCAAAAAAGCCGCGGCCCTAACGGATCTTGAGAACTATGTAAGAAAACATTCAGAAAGCCTGGAACAGACTCTTATTGCCAGGGGCTACAGCCATAAACAGGCAAAAAAGCTTTCCACAGTGCGTATTTTTTCTGCCCGGCCCGGGGCTTACGGCACCAGGGTGGATGATATGGCCGGGGCCAGCGGCCTGTGGGAAGATGACGCAACCATTGCTGAAAATGCCTTTATCAACATGGTCTCTTTCGGATATTCCTCGGACATGTGGGGAGAAAAAATCCAGGATGCTTACAGGGAAAATTTAAAAAGAGTGGATGTCACGATTCATTCCATATCATCGAATCTTTACGGCACAATGGACAACGATGACATGTTTCAGTATCTGGGAGGCTTGAGCATGGCGGTGCGGAAGGAATCAGGCATGGACCCGGACGTCTTTATCTCCCTTCAGAAAACACTAAGGGCTGGCGGTATAGAGCCGCTGGCAGAGACCATAGGAAGGGAGCTTCGCAGCCGGTACCTCAACCCGAAATGGATAGAGGGCATGAAAAAAGAAGGATATGCCGGGGCCAGAGAAATGTCTGAATTTGTTGAGAATATGTGGGGCTGGCAGGTAACAACCCCCAAGACCATTGACAGGACCAAATGGGAACAGACCTTTGCTGTCTATGTGGAAGATAAATATGGTATGGATATTCAAGAATTCTTTAACAGGGAAAACCCGTGGTCATATCAGTCCATAACCGGCCGGATGCTGGAGGCCATACGCAAGGAATACTGGGAGGCGGATGAAGAGACCAGAAAAAAGCTTGCTGTGGAATACGTCATGAGTGTCATAAACAAAGGGGTGGCCTGCTGCGACCATACATGCAACAATCCTATGCTCAATCAAATGGTGGTGAGTATTGTCTCCATACCCGGAGTCATGTCGCCTGTGATCGTGGAGGAATTTAAGATTGCCATTGAAAAGGCCGCGGGCAAGGACCTGGCGGAACAAGTGAAAACCAGGGAGCAATTACTCTCCAGGTTACAGATTGACCATGCACTGAACGAGAAGGAGCCGACTGAATCCCAGATACAGAAAAAATCACAACAGGAAACAGCCAAGGCAGGGGAGAAGGCCCAGACCGTGGAAGGATATAAAATGGAGCAGGTCCAATCAAATGATGAATCCGCAGATCTGTCTTCTTCCGGCGTTCAGTGGTTTGCATCAATTTTTATAATCATGATCCTGGGAATGGTTGTCTTCGGAGTGAGGAGACAAACACGGAATAAGCCTGGGGATTGAAAATTGAAAATTGAAAATTGGTGATTGATAAGTGCTCCACAAGTATCGGGGCTTTTAGAGTAACTTCTCAACAAGTCTGGGCAACAGTGGATAGTCGCAAAATATGATTTGCCCGGACTTATTGAGAAGTTACCTTTTAGACGGGAATTTATGAAAATATGGAACTGAAGAGTCTGATTCTGGGCATTCTTTTGAGTGTCGGCATTTTTGCTGTGAAAAGCGGCGTAGGGCTTTATTATTTCCTGGGCCAAAGGCCGTCTTTGAAGATGAAAATAGTCTGGGGCATGCTCTACTGCGGACTGATCTTTTTCATTTTTAGCTTTTCCGCCAATATTCTGAAAAAAGTCGATTTTCTTCAGCATGTTGAAGCCATGCAGACCTTCTTCAGATCAGGGATGACCATGCATGTTCTCCTGGCAGGATTATTGGCCATATGGGGAGTGGGGCTTTTAAAAAGAGGGGAGGATCATAACCGGAAGGACCTGAGATGGCTGGCCATGGTCATTCCATGTCCTGTCTGTCTCGGTGTTATCCTGGTAAGCATTGCCTTTCTCCTGGCATACTTCCCGGATGCTGATAACATGGTGGCCATATGGGCATGCGCAGGCTTTTTAAGCATTAATCTGTTAACCATGGCGGTACTCACGATCTGGAGAAGTCAAACCGGTTCCACCCATGAACAGGTATTGGGAATGGCCATGCTGCTTATTGCTGTTTATTTTTTCCTGTCTGTTATCCTCATACCGCAGTTTAGCGACATTGATGCAGTCTACCGTCTGGCAAGGTATACCGGTGACACCGGCGGTGCTCAAGGAGTCAGCATGGCCTGTCAGGTTATTCTCTATGGTGTTGCCGCAATTTCTTTTGGTGCTGGTTTCCGTTTCACGCGCAGAAAAATATGGAGTACACGATAGTTTATGGAAATAGGGGCATTGCTGAAGACATTTATTTTCCTTATTGCATCATCGCTTCTCTATCCGGTTTTGCTGCTACTTGTGCTGCTTACCTTTTGGATACTGATATGTGCCGGATCTTTTTTCGCAGAGTGGATAGAGCGTGTGAGACTCGACAAATACTCCCCGGCTGAACTGCCGGATATAATACGGAAAGGCGGCAGGGATGTGCTCTCCCACCGGGTCAGAAAATATGTAGGAAATCTGGAAGACGTGACAGGCAGGACCGGGCGTTGCACAGAGGTGGAAATTGAAAACATGCTTCAGGAACATATTCTTGGGATCTGGAAAAGTCTTGATGGCCTGAAAATACTCATCCGGGTGGCTCCCGGGCTGGGATTGATCGGCACCCTTATCCCCATGGGGACCGGGCTGGCCGCCCTGGGTCAGGGCGATATTACCAAGCTATCTTCAGACCTGGTGATTGCCTTCACCACGACCGTGGTGGGTCTGGCCCTGGGGATGACGGCCTATTTTTTCTATACGGTCAAGCGAAGATGGGTGGATGAGGACATCAAAAACATTGAACTTGCCACCGAACTGCTGGCCGGTGAGCCTTTTGCGGAGCGAAAATGAGATACTTTGGAAAAAACCAAAACCAACAGCAGGCGATGTCACGCTACAGGCAGACCATGGGTGATGATGATCCGCTGACCGGGGTTGCGAATCTTTTTGATCTTGGGCTGGTATTTATTGTAGGACTTATTATTACTCTGTTTTCAGCCTATCAGCTCCAGGATCTTTTCAGTGAAAAATCCAATTTTACCATCATGAAAACAGACGAGAGCGGCCGCCTGGAGATCATCTCCAAAAAAGGCAAAAAAATCACGGCCATAAAGGTCACCAAGGAAAAGGCCAAAGGCCGGGGAGAGCGCCTGGGGACAGCTTACCGGCTTGAAGACGGCGCCATGATATACGTGCCTGATTAGAAAAGGATTGATATGAAAATACCCATAGTCATGGCCGCCTTTGGCACAACCACCAAAGCGCTGGCGACCTACGAATATATCGATAAAAGGGTCCGGGAGCGTTTCCCCGGCCGTGAAATTACCTGGTCCTATTCATCCCGCATGGTGAAGGACTGGATCAAAAAAAGAAAAAATATTGATCTGAAGCATCCCCATGAGGTGTTGCAAGAGCTGCATGAAAAGGGGCATGAATGGGCTGTTGTACAGTCAATTCATTTTCTGGCCGGACATGAGTTCTACCGGCTGCTTGCCGAGGCTGATCAGGCATTGATTCGGACATCCATTGGCCTCCCCCTGCTCAGTTCTCCTGAAGATTATCTGGCTATTATCAATGAATTGCGGCCTGTGGTTGCCGCTCACCCAGGTGAGGCAATAGTGCTGGTTGGACACGGCACGGATCATCCAACCTGGTCAAGCTATCTTGCTTTACATCATATGCTGCGCGAAGAAATCGGCCAGCAGATTTATGTGGGGGTGGTTGAAGAATACCCTGAACAGGATGCGATTGTAGCCCATGTCAGGCAGGCCGGGTTCAAAAAAGTATGCCTGGTGCCGTTTATGCTGGTTGCAGGGGTGCATTTTGAAGAGGATCTGATCGGCGAGAACGAGGATTCATGGAAGTCGGTCTTCCGGGACCATGGGATCACTGTGTCAATTGAAGGAGGAGGGCTTGGGTTATATCCCGGCATCAGTGACATATTCTGTGACCATATTGAGGCGGCACTAGATGTCATTCCTGAAAATATTCATCACGAATCTGGTAAAAGTAACCAAGTAAGGGTCAAATATCCTTGACAGTTATTGATTTCATGTTAATTTCTGATCTCGTTGTTTTTTAGTTAATCTTGGAGGAAAACATGTACGCTGTTATTAAGACAGGCGGAAAACAATATAAGGTTTGTCCAGGGGAAGTACTCAGGGTGGAAAAGCTCGACGCTGAAGCAGGTTCGGAAGTCGAGATATCTGAAGTACTGATGGTGGTAGACAATACCCAAACCAAAATCGGCAGGCCTGTAGTGGAAGCTGCCACAGTACGAGCTCAGATTTTGGAGCACGGCCGTGGTAAAAAAATAGTTGTTATGAAGAAAAAAAGGCGCAAGGGCTATAAGGTCAAGCGCGGTCACAGACAACCTTTCACTACCCTTGAGATTAAAGATATCAGTGTCTAGGGAGATTTAATCATGGCACACAAAAAGGCCGGTGGCAGTTCACGCAATGGCCGCGACAGTAAAGGCCAGCGCAGAGGCGTAAAACGCTTTGGCGGCCAGATCGTAAGGGCCGGAAACATCCTGGTCCGTCAGTTGGGAACCAAGTTTCATCCAGGACGAAATGTGGGCATGGGTAGGGATTATACCTTGTTTGCCAAAGCAGACGGGGTCGTGAAGTTCGAGACAGTGCGAAATCGACAGAGAATCAGCGTCTACCCTATGCAGAGCATCGCTTCCTGATCCCTCCATATGACCTCAACAACCTGATTTGTTGGGCGACAAAGCTCTGTCGTCAGCGAATCCAGTGTATAGTGACTGGAGTAGTCACTATTTTGAACTCGGGATCGCCGGTTACCAGGATTGCAGATTGATCGAGTGCACAGGCCAAAGCAAAACAGTCAGCATATGAAATAGCATATTCGGCTTTAAGTTCGGCTGCCTTGAAGACCAGAGTATCCGGGACTGGCAGGACTTTAAAGCCCAATTGGTAAACTCTGCCTAATATCTCCAGTTTTTTACTTTCACCAAACTGTCTTTTTGTAATATAAATAATTTCACCAAGATTGATCACACAAATAAACCGGTCTATTTGTTGAGTGAATGCCTTTCGTAAGATTTTTTCGACAACTTCGGCACCTTTTTCTTTTTGAAAGAAAGCAAGGAGTGCATGGCTGTCAAACAGATAATCAGGCATTATTCCGCAAAGTCCTTTTTTCTTTCCTTGAGCAATTTTTTTGATAGTGAAGGAGCTGTAGGAAGGCAACCCATTGCCTCTGTTACAGGATCTTTGGCAGGAGGTATAAGATAAATCAGGTTTCCATATTCAAAAAAATGAATTTCACATCCGGGATAAATATCGTATCTTTTTCTAATTGAAGCCGGAATTACTACCTGGCCCTTGGCAAGGACTTTCATTGTTTGCATATTGAGCCTCTGATGTTATCGTGTTAAACATTTATTAAAAAAGTACAGCATTTATAAAAAATGTCAAACTGGAATTCATTTTATTTATAGATATAGATGGACAATAATTTATGGACTTTGTTGATCAAGCCAAAATATACGTCAAGGCTGGAGATGGAGGGGCCGGGTGTGCAAGCTTTCGGCGGGAACGTTTTGTCCCCAGGGGAGGGCCTGATGGCGGGGACGGAGGCCGCGGGGGAGATGTCATCCTCAGGGTGAATACCGGGCTTAACACACTGCTTTTCTTTAGCAGGAAGCGTCACTTCAGGGCAGAAAAGGGTCGGGCAGGAAAAGGAAAAAACCAGCACGGCAAGAGCGGTTCAGATATTGTAATAGAAGTACCCACTGGTACTGTAGTAAAGGATTCTGAGAACGTTTTTGTGCTGGCAGATCTCACGGATCCGGTAACAAACTGGGTTGCTGCCAAGGGAGGGCTGGGCGGAAAAGGAAACGCCCGTTTTGTGTCCTCAACACGTCAGTCACCACGCAATGCTCAGCCTGGCCTGCCTGGGGATGAGCGATGGCTGCTTCTTGAACTGAAGCTTATTGGTGACGTAGGTCTCATAGGGCTTCCCAATTCGGGGAAGTCAACCCTGCTCGCTAAGATATCCGCGGCAAGGCCCAAAATAGCAGATTATCCCTTTACTACCCTTGTGCCGAATCTGGGTGTGGTGGAACTTTCTGATGACAGGACTATGGTAGTAGCTGACATACCGGGTCTTATTGAGGGGGCCCACAAGGGCGTCGGCATGGGCCTTGATTTCTTAAGGCATATTGAGAGGACCAAGGTCCTGCTGTATGTTTTGGATGCCTCCCAAGGGGAAGAGTCGGTCCGGCGCAGCTATCAGACTATCAGGGAGGAGATAAAAAAATACCATGCACCTCTTATTGAAAAACCCCAGGCAATAGCCTTGAATAAGATAGATATTACAGATGGGGACGATAGGGAGAAAGCCAAAGAGGTCCTGGCTGAAGAAAGCCACAAGATCTATACTATTTCAGCCCTTACCGGATCTGGGGTATCTTCGCTTATGGAGGATTTGTTTCAGATAGTAGTAGGGATAAATAGGGATTGAGGAATTGAGGAATTAAAATTAATTAAGTACATTCAATTCCTCAATTCACAATTCCCTAGTTAGCGAGAAAAAATAATGAATTTTTTGGAATTCCTAAAAGACATATCTGTAATTATAGCCTCTTGTGCTGCAATTGTAACCTCTTGTGCTGCGATATATGGAATTAGTTCTTGGCGCAGAGAGTATAGGGGCAAGAAGCGGTCTGATCTTACAGAAGAAGCATTGCGCCTATTTTATGAGGCACGTGATGCAATACAGCATATCAGAAACCCTTTTAGCCATGGTGGCGAAGGCGGTACGAGAAAGTCAGATGAAAATGAAACACCAGAACAAAAAGAGGCATACGATAGAGCTTATGTCTTAATTGAGCGATTTAATACTCATATTGATCTTTTTAACAAAATGCATTCAATCCGTTATAGGTTTATGGCTCAGTTTGGAACAGATGCCGGGAAACCCTTTGAAGATTTCCAAAAAATATTAAACGAAATTTATGTGTCAGCACAAACTCTCGGGGATTTGTGGGCAAAACAGTTCAGGTCTTTTCAGACTGGAAGGCATGTAAGCCAAAACAATGATTTAATTCGGAAGCAAGAAAATATATTTTGGGCGGGCTTGCCTGAAGAAGATCCGATTAAATCTAAAGTGGAGGGGTGCATTAAAGATATAGAACAAATTTGCAGGAGGTCCATGATTTAATTGATGATAAGTCACCATTCAAAACCCTTATTGATGGATCCCTATTTGTGAAGCTAAAATAATCAATCGGTAACATTTGACTTCAGCGGACTCGTAAAACTCGCCGCTGAATTCTTCGTTAGGCTTCGAGATATTTATTTACACAGTAATGGGCAAATATATTATGAAGTTCAGTAATAAATATGTGTGGTCAAGAATCGCATTATTATTTGGTATATTGTCTTTCGGTCTAGCTATCAAGGAAAGGGCAAATTGTCCCGATAGTGGCTTCCATTATTTTATGCAAGCATTCGCTTTGTTTTTTGGTAGCATAGCATTTATTTCAAGAAAGAAACAAAAGTTTGGAGGCAGTAACGCATGGTTGTTACTTGAGATTCCGTCAGTATTGATTGTGTCTTATCTATTACTACACATTAGTTATCAGCAAATTCAGTCGTATCCAGTATCGTACTTTCCATTTGTCGGTTCAATTATTGCTTGGATACTAATTCTGACTGGTAGGAAATCATCCGCAGACGAAATACAAAAAAACTAACATACTCTTTCACCGGAGCGCAAAAGCCGCGCCCAGTGAAAAGCGGCGTTATCAATATCAACATAACTATGCAGGAACTGGAGAACAATTTAATAAATGAAAATCAGGTCTCAGGTACAGGGCCGTAAGTTTTTACAATCTGTACGCAGGGTTGTAATCAAG
>CBETWD010000067.1:0-11024 GCA_965539945.1 uncultured bacterium | reverse complement strand
GTGGGGATTATCCGTTTGTTAAACGCTATCATCCTTCAGTTTGTAACGTTGAAATTTTTTGAAAGGAGGATGATATTATGACAAATGGAACTGTTAAGTGGTTTAATGACCGCAAAGGTTTTGGATTCATCGAACAGGAAAACGGACCGGATGTATTTGTGCATCATAGCGCAATCAATGCGACCGGTTTTAAATCCCTCAGTGAAGGTGCGCGCGTGACCTTTGACATCGAGCAAGGGCCAAAAGGTCCGGCTGCTGTCAATGTAACCGTTGTCTAACCTGCTTTTTAAAGCAATCAAAGGCATCTCCTGTGAAATGGGGGGTGCCTTTTTTATTGGATCGCTTGCATCAAACCACAATTATGCCGGCTGAGATTCTTTTCCCTGTTATCAGCGATCTTATCGATCCGGCAACCGACCAGGGAGGAAATGCCATGGCAAAATCTAATTACCAGTTCAAGAAACGTCAGAAAGAATTGGCCAAGAAAAAAAAGAAAGAGGAAAAAAGGCAGCGCAAGCTGGAAAACAAGGCGGTTGAAACCGACGAAACTGAAAAAGACCTGACCCCTTCAACGGAGGACCGGTAAGCATAGGGACCGACCAGCACCAATTGCCGGAGCTATCCAATGGTATTAACTGAACATAAAAACGGCAGTGCCCCAAAAGAACAGACCGGATTTCATGAGGGCCAAAAAGTAGCGCTGCTCATCTCCGATCAAACCGAGATGGGATTTGTCGCCGTCATCAACGGCACCCACGAGGGCCTCCTGTATAAAAACGAAGTGTTCCAGCCGCTGAAAATCGGTCAGGAAATTGACGGGTTTATCAAAAAAGTGCGTGACGACAAAAAGATAGACCTTTGCCTGCAAAAGCCCGGCTACAAAGCCATCAATGCCCTGTCCCGAAAAATTATGGACAAATTACAGCAACGGGGTGGGTTTATCGCGGTCACCGATAAATGCCAGCCGAAAGTAATCGCCGACCTTTTCGGCGTCAGCAAAAAAACATTCAAGAAGGCCATCGGCAACCTGTACAAAAAAAGGCTGATTACCCTTGAAAAAGACGGCATCCGGCTACAAAAAAAGTAAAAAACCCTGCCAGGAGCTCATAAAAACGGGGTCAAGAAATGGGGTCAAGTTTACTCTTGACGAGGGACATGCTTCACTGGGTAATTTTGGGAACACCCATAAATTGTTAAGCAACTTCTAAATTTACGATTTTCCGTCCGGTTCAATCCTCGGCCTTCCGCCTTTTTCCGTTTTCCATCTTCCTCGGGTCCTTCATCCTTCAAGGTTCAGTTACTACTTCTGCAGTTGTACGGGCTGCCAAGACTGAAGAACTCAAAGAGGTTCAAAAGTACCTGTAAGTTCATTCAGACACAGCGTTCCCCTAGTTCCAATTTTTGCCCGCATGTCAGCGGGGAAAACGTCTGTTTTTGTCTGTGTAGGTCTGTGTGTGTCGAGCGGGCGGCGAATTCTCAGGTGCGATAATCCGCGTTGATTCGTACGTAATCTGTTGAAAAATCGCTGGTCAAAATACTGGCCTCTTCTTGCCCAAGGCCCAGGTCCAAAACAACAGTGACCTCTCCGGCAGCCATGACTTTTTTGGCCAGGTCCTCAGCCTCTTTACCAACGCTCATACCCATTCTCACAATTTCGATGTCATCAAAGGACAAACTGATCAGCCCCTGATCCAGTGGGAAACCCGCACGGCCTGCTGCGGCAAGTATTCGACCCCAGTTAGGGTCTTCGCCGAAAAAGGCCGTCTTCACGAGTGGGGATTCAGCAACAGTCCGGGCTATCCTGTCTGCCTCATCTTTGGTCCTTGCTCCTTTTACGACCAAGGTTACACACTTGGTCACACCTTCGCCGTCCATGACAATTTGCCGGGCCAGGTCTTGCAGCAGATCTTTGAGTACAGCCTCAAGGGTCCCTCCGTAATAAATTTCGTTGATCTCCATATTTCCGGCAAGACCGTTGGCCAGGGCCAAAACAGTATCATTCGTACTGGTATCCCCGTCTATGGTAATCCGGTTAAACGTGTCTGATACGGTCCTTTCAAGTACGCCCTGCCACCAGACCGGGGCCACCTTTGCGTCTGACAGGACAAAGGAGAGCATTGTGGCCAGGGGAGGACCAATGTTCGGCCCTATCATTCCAGCGCCCTTTGCCATGCCGGCAACAGTTACCTTTACACCCCCGACATCAATGTGCCTGATGGCTGTCTTCCGAACCGTGTCCGTAGTAAGAATGGCGTCTGCCACAGCTTCCAGCCCATTTTCAGAAAGGCCCCTCACAAGTGCCGGTATGGCATCTGTTATCCGTCCCATGGGGAGAGGTTCGCCGATCACGCCGGTTGAAGAGACCATCACATCCTCAGGGGTTATGCCCATTTCCTTGGCCACGAGAGAGCAGATCTTGTGGACATCGGCTATACCATCATTGCCTGTGCAGGCATTTGCATTGCCGCTGTTTACCACAACAGCCCTGGCATAAGGCCCGCCCCTGCTGAGACGATCAAGCCCAGCAAGGACCGGGGCGGCCTTTACCTCGTTTCTGGTAAATACGGCTGCCAACACCGCGGGGTCGTTAGAGGCTATCAGACCCAGGTCAAGGCGTCCCTGATACTTGATATTGGCTGAAACGGCTGAACCCTTAAAACCGGGGACCAATAAATTCATAGTATAACAATTTCCTTTTTTTTGACAGGATCAACAGGATAAATGAAAATCATGTAAATCTTGTTCATCCTGTCAGAAAAATCCCGCCGAAGGCGGCTAAATTCATTTCTTTCCGCAACATTTCTTATATTTTTTCCCGCTGCCACAGGGACACGGGTCATTACGACCTACTTTCTGCCCCTTGCGCTTAACAGTCTTTGGCTTGTCATCGCCATCTCCACGGCCATAGCTCATGCTCTGCTGTTGCTTTCTGCGCCGAGTTTCCAGCTCTTCAGTTTCTCTTTCCCGCATGGGACGAATCCGGAGCAGGAGGCTTATAGACTCTTCTCTAAAGCGCTGGATCATGGCCATAAACATGTCATAACCCTCGCGCCTGTACTCCTGAAGCGGATCCTTCTGTCCGTAGCCCCTCAGCCCTATACCCTCTCTTAAATGGTCCATATTTAGGAGATGATCCTTCCACAAGTTATCCAAAGTCTGGAGAACTATGAATCTCTCCACCCGGGCCATCTCTTCATCGCCGAACAGAGTTGCCTGGTTCTCATAGGCTTGTCTTGCGACCGCGGCTATTTTTTCTTCCAGTGCCGCCTGATCAAGATCCTCTCTTTCTTCCTTGGGAATATCCAGACGAACAGAAAACTGGCCGAGCAGACGTTCCTCCAGGGCCTTCCAGTCCCATTCTTCTGAAAGCCCTTTTTCATCCGTATAGGTATCCACCAACTCTGCCGCTATATCATCAATAAAACCATAGAGCTCCTCCCGCATATCTTCGCCGGCAAGTATCTGCCTCCGCTGGCTGTAAATCACCTCTCTCTGCTTGTTCATTACGTCATCGTAATCAAGTAGGTGCTTTCTGATCTCAAAGTTGTGGGCCTCAACTTTTCGCTGGGCGTTCTCTATAGCCTTGCTCAGCATGGAGTGTTCAATAGGCTCTCCTTCATCCATGCCCAGCTTATCCATGATCCCGGAGATGCGGTCTGATCCGAAGATGCGCAGCAGGTCGTCCTCCAGGGACAGGTAAAACCTGGAAGAACCGAGATCGCCCTGGCGGCCGGACCGTCCCCTGAGCTGATTGTCTATCCGTCTTGACTCATGACGCTCGATACTGAGGATGTGCAGCCCACCCATATCAGCCACCCCCTCGCCCAGGACTATGTCCGTCCCCCGGCCTGCCATATTGGTGGCAATGGTAATCCTGCCTGCCTCCCCGGCATGGGCTATGATTTCCGCCTCCCTCTCGTGATGCTTTGCGTTCAGGACTTCATGTTTAGTTCCCTGGCGCTTCAACATCTTTGAAAGCCGTTCGGAATTATCCACACTGGAACTACCCACCAGGACAGGCCGGCCCTGATCATGAAGAGATTTAATTTCCTTGGCTGCGGCTTCGAATTTTTCGATCTCTGTCCTGAAGACCACATCCGGATAGTCCTTGCGAATCATATCCATGTGGGTGGGGACTACAACCACCTCTAGGTTGTAAATCTTCTGAAACTCCGCTGCCTCTGTCTCAGCAGTACCCGTCATGCCGGCGAGCTTTTCATACATACGGAAAAAGTTCTGGAAGGTTATGGAGGCCAGGGTCTGGTTTTCACTCTCTATCTTTACGCCTTCTTTGGCCTCAAGGGCCTGGTGCAGCCCATCACTGTAACGTCTTCCCGGCATAATGCGGCCTGTGAACTCGTCAACTATCACCACCTGTCCGTCTTTGACCAGATAATCTATATCCCTCTTGAACAGGACATGGGCCTTGAGGGCCTGTTGCACATGGTGAAGGAGCTCGGCCTGGGCAGGATCATAGAGGTTTTTCACTCCCAAAAGCTTTTCACACTTTGCCACACCCTCTTCAGTCAGACTGACAGCCCTGGCCTTTTCATCCACTGTAAAATCAGTTTCCCTATTCAGGTGCGGGCTGATTTGATTGACCCTGTAGTAAAGATCCGTAGAATCTTCGGATGGGCCGGATATGATGAGTGGGGTCCGGGCCTCATCAATGAGGATGCTGTCCACTTCGTCTACTATGGCATAATGAAATTCCCGCTGGACCATGTCCTCAAGAGAGTACTTCATGTTGTCTCTAAGGTAGTCGAATCCGAACTCGTTATTAGTGCCGTAGGTCACATCGGCCCCATAGGCTGCTTTGCTCTCTGTACTCTGAAGACCATGGACTATTACCCCAACATCCAGACCAAGAAAGCGATATACCTGTCCCATCCACTCCGAATCGCGGGTTGCCAGATAGTCGTTGACAGTAACCACATGGACCCCGCGACCGGTAAGCGCATTCAGATAAACCGGCATTGTGGCCACTAAAGTCTTTCCTTCACCGGTCTTCATCTCGGCGATTTTGCCCTGATGCAGCACAATCCCGCCCATAAGCTGTACGTCAAAGGGCCTGAGCCCCAATGCCCTGCGAGCTGCCTCCCGTGTAACGGCAAAGGCCTCCGGGAGCAATTCATCCAGAGACTCTCCCCGTTCAAGCCGTTCTTTGAACCCAGGGGTCTTTGCCTTGAGTTCTGCGTCAGACAAGGCCTTTATTTCTGATTCAAGAGAATTTATACGATCTACAAGGGGCTGTAGCTTCTTGACCTCCCTGTTGTGTTTGGTGCCAAACACCTTTGCAACTAAATTTCCAATCATATAATCAAAGCTCCACCAGCAGTGCTATTTCGTCACAATCTGGAAATTTTGGACACTTTATACAGTCTGCCCAGATTTTTTGGGGAAGTGAACTCTTATCCACCAATTTGAACCCCAATTTCTCAAAAAATTTTGATTGGTACGTGAGGGTAAAGACCCGGTAAATTCCGAGGACAATGGCCTCTGAAAGGCAATGCTCCACAAGCTGTCTTCCCATACCCTTGGCCTGGTAGTCTTCGCGTACTGCCAAAGACTTCACCTCAGCCAGGTCTTCCCAACATATATTAAGTGCCACCACACCCACGATATTATCATCAGATGTCTGCATTACAGTATAGTCCCGCAGATGATCATATATCTCGCTGAGAGAACGCGGCAACAGCAGACCCTGGTCTGCAAAGTGGGCAAGTAGGGCACGAATGGACCTTACATCTGATATCTTGGCTTTCCGTATCATGATACTTTAATCACGTATGGGTACGACATAAGATCTCAAGTTATGTTTTTGGGCCAGATTTTTTGCAGAGCTGGTGGCCCCCTCAACAGTATGAAACTCCCCGAGATGGACCCTATAGAAGACCCCCTTCTCAGGACCGAGATCGGCCCTCCTGACTTTAGCTCGATAGCCTTTATCTCTCCACCTTCGGGCCTCTTTATTTGCCCGCTCCCTCTCTCTATAAGAAGCTATTTGCAACGCAAAGTATGTGCTCTTTTTCTTTGTCTTTTTGATTTGGTGACCGGGCCGCTTAACATCATCCGTGTCACGCACCTTCTTTTTAACTGACTCTTTCCTTGGCTCTGGTTGCTCTTTTTCCTTAGTATCCAGTGAAGTTACCTGAGTTATCTTCTCTTCTCTTATTGTTTGGGTAACCGGCTTAGAAGGTTCTGAACCCTCTATTTTTTCTGGAATTAAAGGAGCAACTTCCTCTGCCTCAGGCACTGACCTTGCGACAACCTGGGTCTGGAGTGATTCATCCAGGCTGCGTCCAACCAGCTTCTGACCAACCCAGAAACCTAAGATAAACACCCACAGAAAAACACAAACAGTAGATACAGTCAGGGCAATAAGCCCTCCCCAACTTAACTGGAACTGTATTTTCCGACTTTTTTTTCTGATTCGAGCCATCTCTAAACCTCATGCTAAGCCCATGGGGCAGACACGCAGGTCTGCCCCTACAGCCTACATTTTTTCAGGTGCTGATACTCCCAGTAGCCCCAGACCCTTGCGAAAAACCCTTCTTGTCACACCTGCCAAGAGAAGTCGAGCCTGGGTCAAATCCGGATCATCGGTGATAAACCGATGCCGGGTATAGTAGCCATGCAGTTGACCTGCCAAGTCGGTAAGATAATAACTGACGCGATATGGCTCAAGGGCAAGGGCGGCGTCAGCCACGAGACAGGGGAATACATCCAGTTGCTTCAAAAGCTTAATATCCTCTGGAGTATTGAGGAGTGAGTTATCAATATCCTGTGGCTCTGCGAGAGAAATTTCCTGCTCTCCAGCATTTCTGAAAACGCTTGAAAGCCTGGCATGGGCATATTGTACATAATAAACAGGGTTTTCCTGGCTCTGGCTTCTGGCAAGATCCAGGTCAAAATCCAGGTGGCTGTCACATCTGCGGGTCAAGAATATGAACCGCGCAGCGTCGCTACCCACGTCATCCAGCACTTCCCTCAATGTCACAAACTCACCGGCCCTGGTTGACATGGCCTTAATCTTCCCCCCTTCCAGAAGGTTGACAAGCTGTACAAGAAGGACCTGCAATTTATCTTCCTTATAACCCAGTGCCTTTATTGCCGCCTTTACTCTTGCTACATATCCATGATGATCAGCACCCCAGATGTCAACCAGAAGGTCATATCCCCTCTCCAGCTTGTGTCTGTGATAGGCTATGTCTGACGCAAAATAGGTAAGAACTCCATTTGAACGCTTAACTACTCTGTCTTTTTCATCTCCCAGGGCGGTGGCCCTGAACCACAAGGCCCCTTCTTCCTCGAACATGTAGCCCTTATCCTGTAACTCCGAGATGGTTCTGCCAACCAGCCCGCTCTCGTGAAGGGTCTTCTCACTAAACCAGTTATCATAATGGACCCTGAACTCTTCAAGATCTTTGCGGATATCAAAGGCTATGATCTCGACAGCCGTATCAATAAAAAATGTCAGGCAAGATTCCAGGGGCATGTCTAAATATTTGTCCCCTTTTCCAGAGGCAATGCTTGAGGCAATATCACGGATATAGTCTCCCTGATAATACTCTTCGGGAAATTCGACCTCATGCCCAAAATGTTCCAAATATCGTAAATAAACAGAGGCCCCGAGAGTCCTCATCTGATTTCCTATATCATTGATGTAATACTCCCTTTCCACGCTGAAACCAGCGGCCTTTAAGACCCTGGCCAGAGAGTCACCAACGGCTGCGCCCCTGCCGTGGCCTACATGTAGCGGCCCTGTCGGATTGGCACTTACAAACTCCACCTGAACCAACCGGCCGTTACCAGCCCCAGACTCGCCATAGGAATCTCCTGCCTCCCAAATGGTCCGCAGGTTCTCCTGCCACCAGGTAGTAGTTACAAAAAAATTGAGAAAGCCCGGCCCTGCTACCTCAACCTTATGAAATAGAGGATTGGCCTCTAATATTTTGGCCAGACAACCGGCCAGCTCCCGTGGTGGCCTCTTGGCCCCTGAGGCAGTTATCATGGCCAAATTACTGGCGAAATCGCCATGGACTTCCTGTTTTGGAGGTACAACCTGATGTGATGCAGGCAGAGACACATCAGGAAGCACTCCTTCAGCAACACCCTGTCTATAGGCCTCCTCTACAGCTTTCCGTATCCTGTTACGCAACGCCTTTTCCCCTTTTTCAGGATCGCTTTTCCTTTATTTTATCGGCCTTCAAGGAACTGCAGAATTTCGAAGGTATCATTTCGACATTCGATATTTCTTGTTCGATATTCTGCGGTTCAAAAAATAAAAAGTGTAAACTACTTTTGGGATGATATGAAGGATGCCAAAAATCCCAAATTATTATCGTTCAAAGTATTGTTCGTAATAGTCCATTATCTCTAACACAAAATAGATAATAGGCCCATGCAAAAAACAGGGACCTCGGGCCCCTTTTTCTGTTCAAATAGCTGGAAAACTAACCGATGATTATACTGCAAAAAGTCTGAAACATGATTCCGCTCAAAAAGCCCGAGATGCATCCCTTTATAGATAATGCTGAATTGTGAATGCTAAATGCTGAATTGCGGAAGAACAAACAACTGGATTTTTACGAAAAATTGTGTGACAAACCCCGATTTTTTATTTATTAATGACTTTATTGCAATATATGCCACACAGAAGGGGAGAATAGGCGCCGGCACAAGGACAATTTGTTAAAGGACAGGTACGCTCTTTTTGACCGTCTATCCAGAAAGTGGCATGTTTACAAAAGCTGTAAACGTTTTCGGGAAGGACAAGCTCAAAGTCTTGACAAAGCCCTTCAGATGATTCTTGAATTTGACTGGGAAAAGCAAGGGACATATTCAATTCCCCCTTGCCATAATTATCGATCACTTTCCCTTGCACCTCAAACTTTAAGTATTAAGCTCGCAACGTATTTGCAATAAATGCCTTTTTCTTAAATAACTAGCAAGAATTATTCCAGGCATTTAATCATTAATAAGCGCCGCAAAACCGTACTTATCTCCTCGAAAAAGAGATATAAGAGAAATATGTTGCCATTGCAAGGTTTTTTTTCTTTACATTATGGAAAACTTTTCCTTAAATAAAAGACCAAATACCAAACGTATAAACAAGGACCCAAAAAGGTGGTGCTTTTTTCCTTTTCAACATATCTTTCCCGATTTTGATAGCTGATTTGAGCTTTTTCGAGTAAAAATTTCAGAAAATCAGTTCAAATTTTGGGTAATAACAACGAGATACTAAAAAACATGAATGACAAGGTAGGTCGAAATGATCCGTGCCCTTGCGGAAGCGGACTGAAGTATAAAAAATGTTGTCTTCTCAAGAAGGGCTCAAAACACAGTAATCTCAAAAATCTATATTTACAGAAATACAGAATTCGACTCAAGGAAAAGGAGGATGTCGAAGGCATCAGGAAGGCCGGGCAGTTAGTCCTAAAGCTCCTGCAATTGGTGAAGGATGAAGTTAGGCCGGGAATAACCACCGATGATATTAACACCCTGGTTCATGAATTCACCATTAAAAATGGTGCCGTTTCCGCGCCTCTGGATTACAGGGGTTTTCCCAAAAGCGTTTGTGTTTCGGTAAATGAAGTTGTCTGTCACGGAATCCCCGGCAAACGGATATTAAAAGATGGGGATATTGTGAATGTGGACGTAACTCCCATCTTGAATGGATATTATGCCGATGCAAACCGGACTTTTTTCGTGGGCTCGCCCAGTTCCGAGGCCCGGAAAATTGTCAGGGTTGCCCGCAATAGTCTAAAGGCCGGTATGTCTATGGTGCGCCCAGAAAATACAATAGGTGATATTGGATGGGCCATACAGAAATATGCTGAAGGGGAAGGGTGCTCAGTGGTCAGAGAATTTGTTGGTCATGGTGTTGGGTTTGAATTCCATGAACCTCCAGAGGTCCCCCATTATGGCCTTCGAGGGAAGGGTGTAGGCCTCGTTCCTGGTATGGTCTTTACAATTGAACCTATGATAAATCTGGGAAGAAAAAATATTCTGATATTGGAAGATAAGTGGACAGTAGTAACCGCGGATGGATCGCTTTCTGCTCAATTTGAACAAACATTTGCTGTTACTGAAGATGGTTATGAGAGCTTAACACCTTTTGATCTGTAAACCAGACCCGCGATTGTCACCAGAAGTAACCCGGCTCAATTGACAAGTCTAGCTCATAGCTGGTAGCCATGAACCCTGAGCTACCAGCCATGAACTAATCTGTGAATAATTTTGAATACAAGAAACTCGAAGTTAAGAAATGATCTCTTGTTTGGAAATTATTACATGTAAAGGCCTTAAATAGATCTGTTGTCCTAAAAAGAACTCTTTCAAAAAAATTCCTGTATTTACATGGTCGATCGAATGCTCTTTCCGGCAAGAGGATTATAGAGCTTGGTTATTGCAACCTTCATAACCTCCAAAGTACCCATATCCGAGAGAATACCCATCAGGGTGTTCTCTGCATCTTCAGGAAGTACACAGGCATTCGAAGAGTCGAATGCTAAGTCGGTGAAGCCCTTACAGAGTTTCTTTTTATCTTTCTTGTTCATTCCCACCTGAATCGCCTTTTTGCCGTCAATTTCCTGAACTTGATCAGCCAATCCGGCAGCTTCAATCTTTTTGAGTTTTTCATCGTCCATAAAGACATTGATGTAGAAATCAGCCATAAATAACCTCCTCTTAATAAATTACTTGGGATATAATTTTTGGACAGAAAACATATTATATGTTTTCTGTCCAAGGTACGCGAATTCTTGATTTTCCTTCAAAAATTGCCTTACACACAGCAAATTTTTATATCATGACACTTGTTTTGTGTCAAGAAGCTTGCCTGTTTTTGGGTATTACAAGAGGCTCCAATGGCTGGAACAACTGAGACATTCTCTGTAAGCCCTGTCGGGTTCCAGCTATGACCTCAGGTTCCATTAAACAAATACGAATATCTATGTTTGTAGCCGTTCACGGCTTGAAATTGGAAATGAAACTTGAAATTGGAAAGTAGAAATTGGGGA
>CBETWD010000066.1:0-11067 GCA_965539945.1 uncultured bacterium | reverse complement strand
GTTCATCTTTTAGCAGTTCATCCTGTGCAAAAATAATTAGCATACCCTGTTGCCCCTAACCAAGTCGGATCACAGTTTGCATATATAAGGGGTAGATTGTTAAGTTGTCTTTTATAACTAATTGAAATAATAGGATAAATGGAGGTTTATGTATTATGATAAATGATCATTGTGCAGGAGAAAACCTTCAATCAGTCCAGAATAAATGTATGATAAAACCTACATCCAAAGATTTAGTATTTGATTTTTCCGCGACCAGATCTTCTATTTGTATGAGCTGTTCTAATCTAAAAAAATGCCAGGTTGCTTTCCTGCTGAACGTAGCTGTGACAAGTTGCACTTACTTTAAAGAAGACGTTTTTCTATTTAGGGAACCACTGGACAATTTCGCCATGGCCCACAAGTCACTCAGCCTTTAAAATCTCTCCCTTTTTATTCATAAATCACAGATCCTCTTTCCCCGGATTTGCTCATTCATGTGAGCTTGGAGCACATTAAAAATCTCTGCGATTTTCTCCGATTCAGGCAGGACATCACGGATCATTTCCAGATAGCCTCTCTCCTGAACACATCGGAAGGTTTGCACAAAGTTGATATCATATATCCACCCAATTTGAAGAAGTTTAAAATCATTTAGATTTTTAAGATGCGCAACATTTACGATTCTTCTGTCCATCAAATCCCTATAGACATCACTTGAAATCCCCGGGGTGTCGGGAAGGCCAAGCTCAATTACAGTATTTCGTTTTCCATCTTTCTGACGGTAGTAATCAGTAACCACCCGCCATATATCCAGTTTGTCGGCATCACGCAGCAATTTTGCAAAAAACAGGCATTTTTCCGTCTCTTTTTTAGGTAGAGCAAAACGGTTGTGATATAAGATTACTCGCAGAATCAGATCTCGCAATGATTTATCCAGCCTGTTCAGCACCCCGGTTTCTTTAAGTATTTTTACGCCAAGCACGGCATGATTCACTGAGTTACGATCCACAAAGGTCTGATAACAGGCAAACTGTTCAAAGCGGCCAATATCGTGAAAAAGGGCAACTACCCTAGCCAGGCAAAGGTCTTCATCACTTAATCCAATCTTTCTCCCAATATCCAAAATTTCCTTGCATACCCGTCTGGTATGTTCTTCTTTCAGTATTATGTTTGGTTGCCATTTGGGATTCCCGGATTTAAATTTCTGAACGTAACCAGCAAACCAGTTTTCAAATTCTTCCACTATTTCTTCATTCATTATCATTGCCAGTATTTTGAAGTTGCGGCATTTTCATAATATCTGAAAGATCTTCCCAGGATCTGATTCTCAAAAAAGGTGTATGTCCCCTGTTCCATGGCTGGTCGAAGACAATGGTCCTGATTCCTCTTTTGTGGAGATCCTGGCAGGTTTCCAGATGATCATCGATAAAATACTTTAGCTTCAGTTCCTCAAGTACTTCGGCCTTTGCCGAATGATGACCTGTGGCGATTACCCTGATATCTCCACGCGGCACATCAGAAAGGAGAGAGACCAGCCAGGCCTCAATCGGTTCTTTTGCCGGCCTGGCCGTCACAAAGGTAAGCCTGCCGTGGGCGGCAAGTCTTGTTAAGACCTCTCCGGCCCAAGGAAGCGGCTCAAGCTCAATGCCAAAAGGATCGATAAGAAGACGATTAATAATGGTCTTGATTATGTCAAGTGGTACAGGCAGGCATTCCTCGATCCAGTAAGAAGTTATTTGCTCTTTGCTGATGTAATTAATGCCGAACTCTTGTTTGGCTACCCTTATGAAGGCCTTCATGGTATCGGCAACTACACCGTCTATGTCAAAACCTATTTCAGACGGTGAAATCGGATCGAGAAAATTGAACTCATTTTCTGCAGCGTGAATCTTATCTTCGGGCATGCGTTGCAACATATATGCAAAGATAGCAGGCTGAAACATAGACCCACAAGTCTTTTTTGTATACGTTCAGAGGTTCAAGGTTCAACCCTGAACCTCTGAACGCTTACTGTTTACTTTTGTTTTATCAAATATTAAAGTATTGATTTACATCCAAATCGGGTTTAATCCGCATTTAGTATTAATATTTTCAACAAAAGTGATCGATCAATTCTATATGGCTCAAATAACCAATTCCATATTCGCACCGTTCAACCGGCTGGGCAAAATCTCTATTGCCTTTATTGGTGAATTAGGGGCCATTGCGATCTTTTTCATTCACGCGATTGTCCTGATTTTTTCTCTGCCCCTTCAGGTGAGCAAGACCATGCAGCAGGTCTTCTTCATCGGGGCCAAGTCTATCCTGATCATCCTTCTGGTAGGCCTTTTCACCGGTATGGTCCTGGGGCTACAGGGCTACTATACACTGGTTAAATTCGGAGCCGAGGGAGTGCTTGGCGCGGCAGTAGCGCTCTCACTTATACGTGAATTGGGACCGGTCATGACGGCACTCATGATTATCGCCAGGGCAGGCTCATCCATGGCTGCGGAAATCGGCATCATGCGTATCTCCGAGCAGATCGATGCACTTGACACCATGGATATCAATCCCATCCGCTTCCTGGTCAGTCCACGTATTGTTGCATCTTTGATCAGTTTCCCTTTGCTTACCGCAATCTTTGATGCAATCGGGATTGCAGGCGGCTATCTATCAGGTGTCTGCCTTCTGGGCATCAATTCCGGTATTTACTTGAACCGCATCGAGACCAGCATAGCTATGCAGGACGTGAGTGGCGGCTTTATCAAGGCCATTGTTTTTGCCATTATCGTCTCAACGATCTGTTGCTATCAGGGGTATTTTACGCATATGCGTCCCGGCGGCTTTGGTGCCAAAGGGGTGAGCCTGGCCACGACTTCAGCAGTGGTTCTTTCATGCGTATTGGTTTTAGTAGTGGACTATGTTTTGACTTCATTCCTTCTGTGAGAACGACGTGACTGCCCCGCTGATTGAATTAAAAAACGTGACGAAACGGTTTGGTGAAAAAACCGTCCTTGACAGGGTCAACCTGACCATCCTTGAGGGAGACATCACGACGATTATCGGCAAAAGCGGCGAGGGTAAAAGCGTTCTTCTGAAACACATTATCGGGCTGCTCAAACCTGATGAAGGAGAGATCCTCTTTACTGGCAAGCAACTAAAAGGCTTAACCCGGAAAGAGCAAAAATCATTTAAACGGCAGGTTAGTTATATGTTCCAAAATAACGCCCTGTTTGACTCGCTCACGGTCTTTGAAAATATCGCCATGCCACTCAGAGAGAAAACCAGGCTGGATGAAGATGCTATCCAAAGCAAGGTGCTGGCCCAAATTGACCAGATGGAGCTTTCCGAGGTCACCTATAAGTATCCGTCCCAGATCTCCGGGGGCATGCAGAAGCGTGTAGCCTTGGCCCGGGCACTTGTCAGTGAACCCAAGATCATCCTTTTTGATGAGCCGACCGCCGGTCTTGACCCGCTTCGCAAAAACGTGGTCTTGAGCATGATTGCCCATCATCAGAAAAAAATCAGGTTCACAGCAATTTTAGTCAGTCACGACATCCCGGACGTCCTGTTCATTTCCAATCGTGTAGCCATCATAGATAGTTGCCGGATTCCCTTTCAGGGCACGCCCATGGAACTGGAACAGTCTGAAAATCCGGTTGTGCAACAGTTCATCAAAGGCCAGGCAAGCCTCAAGGACGAGCTGACAGGATTGAACACTAAACGAGACATCAAAAAAATGTTCATTCGGGAAATGGGACGACCGGACCGCCTCCAGGAGAGTTTTCCTGTTGTAATGTTCACCATAGATAATCTGGAACAAATCAATGAGCATATCGGCCATATAGCAGCCCAGCAAATTATTCAGTGCCTTGGAACGCTTATAAAGGATCATTTTGACACGACAGATACCTCTGCACGGTATAGTCAAAACGAGATTCTGATGGTCCTGCCGCATACAGGTCTTAAAAGAGCCAAACAGGTCCTTGATGAATTGGCAACAGACCTGCAGAAACAGGAAATCTTCCAGGCCAAAAGCTATCCTAAAGCCTGTTTCAACTTTTCCATACTGGCCGGACTGGCCGAAGCCGGACCTGGGATGGACCTGGATTCCTTAATAGGACAGGCCTTGTCACATCAAAAAATAATCGCTCATCTTGAGTGTATAAAACACGGTGAAACAGCATGAAAAAGTATTCCCTGGAAACAAGCGTGGGCATATTTGTCTTTATCGGCCTTCTTTGTGTTGGCTATTTGACCATCAAGCTGGGCAAGATGGAACTTATCGGGGGAGACAATTACACCCTGTACGCACGATTCAATTCGGTTTCCGGTCTGAAAACCGATAGCAGTGTTGAGATGGCCGGTGTTGAGATTGGGCGTATCAACAAAATCGATCTGGATTTGGAAAGAGAGATGGCCTTGGTGACACTCAAGATCCATAAAGATGTTCAAATCACAGACGACGCCATTGCATCAATCAAAACAAGCGGCATGATTGGAGATAAATTTGTCAAGATCACGCCTGGCGGCTCGGATATTATACTCCAGCCAGGCGGGACCATTATAGAGACTGAATCAGCTATTGACCTTGAGGACCTGATCAGTGAATATATTTTCGGGAACGTGTAATCTAAGACGAACAGCTATTAGCCTTTAGCTTTTAGGTATTAGTAACCTATTTGGAAAACAGCAGCAAATTAACAGCTAATCGCTAACGGCTAACGGCTAATCGCTCAATTTAGGATTCAAAGAGACGCAATATGAAAAAACAACTTGTAATAATTTTACTTATCCTCTTTTTTGCTATTCCGGTTTCGGCTTCGACTCCGGCTGACGGAGCTCTTGATTTTGTCAGGACCTCGGTAGACAAAGTGCTCACCATCCTGCGTGATCCTGCATGCAAAGAGGAATCGACCAAAAAGGTGCAAAGTCAAAAACTCAGGATCCTTGCGGAGGCACTCTTTGATTATGATGAAATCTCCAGAAGGGTGCTTGGCAAAAAGAGGAAGGCGTTCACGCCTGAACAGATGGATGAATTCTCTGATTTGTTCACCAGACTTCTGGAAAAAAATTACCTTAACAGAATCCAGGAATACTCCGATGAAAAGGTAATCTATGGCAAGGCAACCATGCTTTCCGAAAACAAGGCCGAAGTGGAAACCAATGTAGTAACGGCATCCAAACAGATCCCAATAAATTACAGGGTCGTCTATAAACACGGAGAGTGGGGGGGCTATGATGTCTTTATCGAGGGCGTAAGTCTGGTGAAAAACTACCGAAGTCAATTCAATAAGATCCTCCAGAAAAAATCTCCAGAAGACCTGTTGCAGCAATTGCGTGAAAAGGTAAACGAGAAAGAAATCTCAACATAGTAAGGAGGCAAGTAAAAATAAGTTATACAGATTGCGCCGTAATTTTGTTTGTTTTCAAGGCGCGTTAAGGCGCGCATAACGAGTTATGTAAGCCTTGACGCAACACAGAAAAGAAGCAAAAGGACAAGCAAGATGTATAAGTTATTTTTACTTGACGACTAAGCCGCTCTGTACGGCAGAAAATGTGGAGGAAATCTTGCAGGGAAACCGCACAGTTTTTATCTCTTTCATTTTGGTATTTTTATTTTTCTTTGCCGGATATGGTGCTAATTGTCCAAAGGCTTTGGCACAGGAGACATCCCTGTCAGCAGACACAGGCGAAGAGACTGCCCTTCAGGATGAATACGATGAATACGATGAATGGATAGACGATTTAGAAGAAGAGGAATCACCTCAGGTACGCGACCCCCTGGAAAGACTCAACAGGGGCATTTTTGTCTTTAATGATTTCTTTTACTTCAAATTTCTTAAACCCGTTGCCCGTGGTTATGGATTTATTACTCCTGAACCGGTTCGTGTTAGAGTTAAAAACTTCTTTTACAACATCGGATTTCCTGTACGGTTCGCAAACGATATCCTACAAATCAAATTCAAGAGGGCCGGACAGAGTACATGCCGATTTGTCTTCAACAGCACAGTCGGCATACTTGGATTTTTCAATCCGGCCCAAAAATATCCCTGGCTGAACCCACCGCCGGAGGATACGGGACAGACCCTGGGCACCTGGGGTATCGGCAATGGCTTTTACATTGTCTTGCCGATTCTCGGCCCTTCTACCCTGCGTGATTCAGTGGGATTTGCGGGTGACTATTTTATTCAACCAGTAAGCTATATAAGACCTTTTTATATTTCCTTAGGCGCCAGATCATATGAAGTGGTTAACAAGACATCTCTTTCCATCGGCGAATACGAAGCCCTTAAAGAATCTGCTCTTGATCCTTACATTGCTCTTAAAGACGCCTATATCCAGTACCGCGAAAAAGCAATTAAGGAGTAATTGACATGTACACAAAGGTACTCGTCCTCCGCTTTCCACCGGAGGTCACAGATAAACCCCTGATCTGTAATCTCAGTCGCAAACACGATCTGTCCTTTAACATACTCAAGGCAAAGATACTCCCTGGCCTGGAAGGCCTCATGGTACTTGAACTCGCCGGGCACAAAAAACATGTAAGAGAGGGGGTTCGCTATCTGAAGGATCTGGGTGTTGGCGTAAAATCCGTAGAACAGGAAATTCGCAGAAATGATGACATATGTTACCAGTGTGGTGCCTGTACCGGGATCTGCCCTAGTCATGCACTGTACATGGATCGAAAGACTATGGAAGTAATCTTTGACCCCAAAGAATGTACAGGATGTGAACTCTGTGTGGCAGTCTGCCCTGTGAGGGCCATGGAAATTCGATTCAGCAAGGACAAAGTCCTGGCCTGATGCAGGATGCCGGAAAGCTCAGAGCCAAAAGCCAAAAGCCAAAAAACAAATCCGTTCTAGTAGCCTTGAGCGGGGGGGTGGACAGCGCCTTTGCGGCCCATGATCTCCTTCAGGCCGGATGGCATACTGAGGCATTCTTTCTTAATATCCTTCCGGAAGGACTTTCCGGCACAGGTCTTCTTGCAGCAAAGAGTGTAGCAAAGCATCTCGGCATCAGACTTCACTGTCTGAATGAAGCAGAAAAATTCGAGAACGAGGTAATCTCATACTTTAAAAAATCCTACAATATGGGGCTGACCCCAAACCCCTGCGTAATATGCAATAACAGGATCAAGGTATTCATTGGTCTGTCTCTGGCAGACTCGCTTGGTGTTAATTATCTGGCTACTGGCCACTATGCCCGGACAAAGAGGCTTTCAAATGGCCGGACAGGCCTTTTTAAGGCAAAAGATCTAAAAAAAGACCAGTCATATTTTTTGCATCAGATACCCAAAGAGGCCATTTCGAGGTTAATGTTCCCGCTTGGAGACCGCACCAAAAAAGATGTAATGAAACAGGCTGCTGAAACAGGCATCTTTCCTTTAGTTCAGAAAGAAAGCCAGGAAATTTGCTTCTTAAAAGGTAATTACCGAACCTTTCTGGAAAAAAGAGGCCTTTTCAATAACCTGCCCGGAGACATTGTCACCGTGGATGGGAAGGTACTCGGAAGACATGCAGGACTATACGCCTATACCGTAGGCCAGAGACAGGGTATTGGTATCCCGGATAAAACGCCGTATTACGTTGCCGCCCTGGACAGGGAAAACAACCGGCTGGTAGTTGGGAAAGAACATAGCCTTTGGGCAGGAGAACTCCTTGTAGAACATGTTAACTGGCTGGTGTCCCCTGATATTGCCCTTAAACAGCCGTGTACAGTAAAAATACGCTATCGTCACGCAGGGGACCGGGCAAAGTTGGAACTTCTGGAATCCGGCAAGGTTCGTGTCTGCTTTTTCTCAGACCAATGGGCCATAACACCAGGTCAATTCGCAGTCTTTTATCTGGATGATCTGGTACTTGGCGGTGGTTCAATATGCGAGTAGCCCTTTACACTCTCGGGTGCAAGGTCAATCAGTTTGAAACTGCTGCCCTGGCAGAGGATTTTATCTCAAGGGGAGCGGATATTGTCAATTACACTCAGGAAGCAGATATCTATGTTGTAAATACCTGCACGGTGACTTCAAGGGCTGCCTATCAGTCGAGGCAGATACTCAGAAGACTGAGGCGATCTCGAAAAAAATCACGAATCATAGCCACTGGTTGTTATGTCCAGGTAGGGGCCCAGGAGATCCTGGAAGCGGTTCCCGGCCAGGTATGTCTCGTGGGAAACGGCCAAAAGGCGCAACTTGTAGACCTTGCCTTTGAAATCGAAGACGGCCTGGAATTCTATGTCGGCAGTATTTCCAGGGTTACAACTATCGCGCCCTTTACTTTAAAACGCCAATTGGAAAGGACCAGGGCTTTTGTACGAATTCAGGACGGATGCAATTCCTTTTGCACATACTGCATTGTACCTTACGCACGGGGGAGGAGTAAGAGCCTTGCCCCTGAATTGGTGGAAAAACAGGTTAAGACCATGATCCTGAAAGGGATAAAGGAGGTGGTGCTTACCGGGATTCATATAGGTATGTATGGTGAGGACCTACCCAAAAAGACCTCCCTTTTAGACCTGTTGAAAAGGCTATGCGCGGCCTTTCCTAAATTGAGATTTCGTTTAAGCTCCATAGAACCTTCAGAACTCACTTCGGACATGATATCATGGGCAAGCTCCACCCCAAACTTTTGCCCGCATTGGCACATTCCTCTGCAAAGCGGTTCTGATAACATTCTGAAACGGATGAACCGCCACTACACCTCTTCCAATTACAGGAATCTTATTATGGAGCTAAGGACTGCCATGCCTGAGGCAGCCATAGGGGCGGATGTGCTGGCCGGGTTTCCAGGGGAAGATGAGTCTGCTTTTGAAAAGACAATGGAATTGATCTCAGAACTCCCTATTACATATGTCCATGCATTTCCATTTTCCCCCAGGCCCGGGACTGTCGCTGCAGCAATGAATGATATGGTACCCAAAAAAGAAAAGGCGAGAAGAGGCAGGGCTGTCAGGAATCTGGGAAACGAAAAAAAGCAGGCCTTTTACCATTCCAAGGTAGGAAAAATATTTGAGTGCCTTGTGGAGCAGCAAGACAAAGAGACTAATCTGTGGCGAGGGCTTACCCCAAACTATATCCCTGTGCTGATTGAGACCGGAAAAGATCAGGCAGACCTTAAAAATCAGATCCTGCCGGTCCGAATCACAAAGGCTGAGAAGGGAATGGCTTTTGGGACATTATTAAAATAGCGACCCTATCCAAGTTCTCCGACACTGAGACCCCTCACGTTTTTCCTCATGTATTCACTGTCTTTTATTACATCAGAGATGTTAGAGCTGTTGACGAGGAAGAGTCTTGGAGCGTCTTTGTCTCTGAGAAGCCGGAGCGGCTCAAGGAAGGCAGGTCCAACCCCCATTGAGGCGAGGGCATCCAGAAAGCCCGTCCCCTCAGCTTGGTCACTATCCATGTCTGCCATGAGTTCATCCATGGTTTCCATACCATTCAGGGTCAAGAGCCTGGCAATGGCCCCGATGATTGCGGTGTTACCACACATGCATGCCCACTTGGCCGCCTTTATGGAATAGCGGTTCCCGTTAAAGGAAACGGCCACGCCTTCTGCGTTTTTAATAAGCTCCAGGGCCTGTACATCAGTAATACTGTCTCCTACGTAAAGCACTTCTGATAAGGTGAGCCCTGTCTTTTTGAGGCTATCTTCAACAGCCCTTGCCTTTTCAAAGCCACCAACCGGGTTTACATCGGACAGTATTTTTCCGATCCGCATTTTTGGGATCTCTTCCCAAAATATGGTATCCAGACGGCTCACCAGTGCCTGGTTTTCATTGCTGAGATCTCTGACATTCTCCGCCTCTTCAGGCCAGGAAAGAAGGGGTTGGCCGGCAATCTCAGAAGCCAACTCCTCAAGTCTGTTTTGTTCTTGTCCCGTGAGTTCATATTGGTCCAAGTCCAGAGAAGTGCAGTAGACCTGATCTTCAGGGAAACCGGATACCTTGCAGAGCGCCTGGAGATACGGACAATAGCTTGTGCTTATGATAAAGGTAGGCATCAAGCCGGCTACTTTGGAAAGCATATCCCTTGCCCCTGGAAGGAGCATCAAGGTCCTTTCTGAAAATTCTTCCATTTTTTTATTGGTAGCCCCGCAAGCCATTAAAAAAGGAAGAACCAGCTTGAGGGTATCCCCTGCCTTGTAGCCCTGCCTTTTCTCTATATCTGCAAGATAATCGTCGTATTTACTGACCCTGGCAAAGAAATTCCCTCCTTCAGGTATCAGGTCATCACAGAGCTCATAGGCATTGTCGTTCTGGGTTATGGGGCCTTCACAGTCAATGTTGAGTTGAGGCATATACACACTCCTTTTTGTAGGGATTCAGAGGTTGCATTAAAAGATGAACGTCCAACATCGAACATCGAACGTCCAACATCGAATGAAAAACAAATATCCAATAGCGAATATTCAATGGCTATTTCTGTTTCTTCAAGATGATACGCTTGCTTCATTCATCTTTTCAGCAGTTCATCTTTTTCAGTAACCCTTGAACTGTTACTCAGATTCTTATCCCTGTCTGGTCCAGAAGATTATCAACAAAGGACAACAAAAAAGTCCTTTGTTGAGTAGTTGCATAACTCACACATTCACATCTTATCTTCTGACGGCTCCTAACCAGCATCTCAAATTTTACCCATTTGTCTCCCAGCTCTATGGCTGCGCAATGGGGCCGGCAGCTCTTGTGTTCATACTGTGTTGGAGAAAGGATATCGTCTGGCATTTTAAGCCAGTAAAGCCCCACCATATCTGAAAGATCACAGTGCTCGTCCAAATATTCTTTAATTTTTTCAACTTCATCTGCTCTGAGTTCGTCCACTACGTATTGTCGCATTCTGAAAAATCTCCCTGAGTGTAATTATTCGTAACCGTTCACATGGTGCTGCAGATGCGAGGCGGAGGGTACGCAGACGTACTCCCTGTACTTCAAGTGCCCGACACAAAGCAGATGCGGTGCCCTGTGAACGCTTACAATTATTCTATCCCTGCCAGGTAGCCGGCAGCCTTTTATTAATAGAACTGAAATACGTCTTATTCTCAAGCTATTAATGCAGAGAATAAAGGGGTCAGCCCTGGAAACTAGAATTTAATCTTTGACATTGCCTTC
>CBETWD010000065.1:0-11168 GCA_965539945.1 uncultured bacterium | reverse complement strand
CGGTGACATTGAATACAGAGGTCCTTTTCGCCGCTCAATTTGAGGTTGTCCTTGAAATCCGTTCCCATGGGTTGATGACAACTGACACAGGTCACTATCTGACCTGTACGCGGGTCAAGGACTTTCTCGCCAACCGGATGTGTGAATTTTCCCTGGGTCTTATGGCAATGGATGCAACTCTTGTTTCCTCCCCCCTTCAGCATGGCGAGGTGATTTGATCCATGGACATCATGACATTCCTTGCAATCAGACACTTCCTGGTGGATGTAGAGTCTGTCCTGGTATCTGTTAAAGGTGTCTTCGTGGCAACTCCTGCAGATCTGCTTCTGTTTTCCCTTGAGCAGGCTTCCGGAATCGCCGGCATGAGGACTGTGGCAGGCTGTGCAACTGCAACCCTCTTGATCCAGCAGGTGACTGTGAAGGGCCAAAACCTCCCCTCTTATTTCCTCGTGGCAACGCAGGCAGGTTTCCGCACTCATCCTGCCCCGGCCGTGACACTCGGCACAGTTTTTCTTATAGGGTTTATGAAGAACGTCACGCACTAATGCCCGGCGGCTGCTTCCATGCGGGTTGTGACAGGAGAGACAATCATTTGCCTCTTTGGGGAAATCCCGATGGGCCTGCTTCACGGTATCACTCTTATGACAGGAAAGACAAAGTTCGTCCGGTCTTGATTTCAGAAGTTGCGTGTTACCGGACTGATGGGGCCAGTGGCAGGCCAGGCAGTCTCCCCTGGCATAGGGCCTATGTGTATGCTTGAACTTGGAAAGGAGCGTTTTGTGACAGGCAAAGCAACTCTCGGACAGGCGCCCCTTCTGCAATCCTTTTGCCTCTGAGGCATGGACGTCATGACAGGTCAGGCACTGCCCCTGCCGGACAGGCTGATGTACTATACCTTGTGTGAACACTGCGGCCTTGTCCTTGTGACACCCATAACAGAGTGTTGCTCCGGACTTCTGAAGCAATCCCTTGAAACGGGCCACGTGCGGATTATGGCACAAACCGCATTGGTCTTTAGCAACCGGCTGATGTACTATTTTTCCCTGGAAATCAGCCCTTTTGTGGCACTTAAAACAGGGCGTTTCGGCGAAACCGGTCGCAGCATGGATAAAAGACAGGACTATTAATAACAGCGGTAACCTTATGAGCTTTGACATCATTTGGCCCTCCCTGGATGACATGGGCGACAGTTGCCGCGTTCGAAGGGCGAATGGCTGACGGGATAGAGAAGTGAACTGTCCGGGCCGCCGTGAGGGTCGTGGCAGCCAAGGCATGTTTCCTGCCCCGGCTTAATACTCCGATGGGCCTTTAAGAATCCGACCGTATCCTCATTATGGCAACCGGCGCACAGGACGCCCGCACTTGTCTTGAGAATGGCCGGATTTTTTGAGCCGTGAGAGCTGTGGCACTGGGAGCAGTCCTTTTTTGCCGGATCGTGGGCCACGCCGCTCCGCCAGTACTCAGCCTTCTCCGAGTGACACATAAGACAGAGATCCGGCTGTCCCTTAAGCAGTAAATTTTTATGGGCTGAGCCATGCGCAAGGTGGCAGGCCCCGCAATTCAGCCGGTCTACAGGCTTGTGTTTTACAGGGAGCTTTTTGAGTTTTGACTTTATTCGAGAATGGCATTCCAGACAGATATCGCCGGATTTTTTCTTCATTATGTAGGCGAAGTTACTGGAATGATGGGCATGACACTTCAGGCAGTACCCCCTGGCAAATGGTTGGTGGAAGGAAATATCAGGGTCAGCTTTGGTCAATCCCTGATGGCAGTTAAGACACAATTCTCCCCTGGTGGTTTTCTTCTTGAGCAAAACCCTGTTTTTACTCCGGTGGGGCTGGTGACAACGGCTGCACTCGCCACTGGCAAATGGACGGTGGAGGCTGTACAGCCCCATTTCATCAAGTGTCTTTTCGTGACAAGACAGACATAGATCTCCTTCTTTACGGATTAGCAGCACCCTCTGTTTGGATTGGTGGGGCTTATGACAGTCCAGACATTCGCCTTTGCCGGCTGGATCGTGGACCACGGGACCGGTGGCGAAATCGCCTCTTTGATGACATTTAAAGCATAATGTCTTTGGATCTGCCTTGAGTAGAAATTTTACACTGGAACGATGGCCGTAATGGCATGACAGACACTCCCCCTTCTTTGCCGGAGAATGAATGCTCTTATCCTTTTCGTCCTGACCCTGCTGGTGGCACTTGAGGCATAATGTCTCAGGAGACGTGACGAGCATGTCCTGAAATGCACTGGCGTGGGCCGCATGGCATTCAGTACACTCTTTCTGGCCGTAAGGCTTGTGTATGTGTGCCCCGGCCTTCCCGTCCTCTTTATGACAGGAAACGCAGAGTTTATCCGGCGAATCTTTAAGGACCATCTTGTTTGCAGGGTCCACCTGGTGGCAGGCTTCGCATTGGCCCTCCGACATGGGTGGGTGAACAATCTGCTTTAGAAAACCGGAACCATCGGAGCTGTGGGGCGAATGGCACAGCACACACTTGGTCTTTACAGGGTAACCCCTGTGTGCTGTTATAAAGGCCTTTGTACCTGTCTCGTGACAGGAAATACAGGTCTTATTCTTGCCCTTCAGAAGCAGATCAGGGTTGTCAGAGGCATGATTCCTGTGGCATGTCTCACAGCCCTTCTCAACCGGAGAGTGAACATTTGCCCTTAATATGGCCTTACTGTCGTGACAGGCAAAACAGGAGTCCTGTCGTTCCGCCTTGAGGAGACCCTGGAAGGGCCCGTTGTGGACCTCGTGACATTTGTCGCATTGACCCTCTTTAAAGGGTTTGTGGACCGATTTTTTATCTTCGGCTTTAGCGAGTTCCTTATGACACGGAAAGCAGAGACCCGGCTGATCCTCGCGGAGATAAGTCCCACCGATGAGACCGTGGGGCATATGACAGGCCTCGCAATTTTCCTCTTTCACAGGGGAATGCACAATCCCGGAAAAGAATTTCTGGCGCATCTCCTCGTGACATTCCAGGCATTTCTTTCGAGGCGGTCTTTTTTTCTGCTGAGGTACACAGGCCGCTATCAGGGCAAGACACAAAAGCCCTATAATAAACTTAGCTCTTTTTCCTGTCATTTCCCCCCCCCATACTCATTCTTGAGCTTTTTCCAGGCCTTCTCATTTATCTCTATATCGGACCTGGCCAGGAGTTGCTCAACATAATTTTTTCGCAGACGTGCAGGCTCTTCTTCATTCAGGCGTTGAATAATCTGTTCCTTTACTTCGTTGAAAGGCATGTGGCTTACAGCAGTGCGGTCCACAAGTTTGACCATGGAGGAATGGCCCTCAACATCAACCGGCGGGCTGACTTCTCCTTTGGCCATTTTCTTTACGACCTCTCTCAAGACCGGGACCAAATGATCGACAGGAATACGCTGAACCGGAATATCGCGGGAGTAATATTTCCGCACAACGCTGGAAAAATCTTCACCTTGCTTGATCTCAGCCCACATTTTGTCAGCCAGATTCTTATCATCTTTCAGGACGATGATACTGACGATTCCCGGTTTGGTAAATTCGTCCAGGTGTTCTTTGTAGTAAGCAGCTACCTTATCATCACTCAAATCTATTTCCGGAAGGAAGAGGCGTTTTTCAAGTTCTTTGGTCAGACGGTGCCGGCAGTAAAAATCATATACCCATTTGAAAGGAGGCCTCTCTTCATAGTGACGATCCATGGACTCCCATGTGGTGAGTGTCTGGGAAATCATCATGTCAAGCACCATCTTCTTCAGGTAATCCGCTGCTTCCTTTGTCTGAAAACGGTGATATCCTCGCAAATTTTGCTCTTTACGCAGTTGATTGAGAAACACCCTCACCGGGACGTTGACACGATTAGTGGTGATGAGAATCTTGTCCATAAGCTCTTCCTGAGTATTGTTCACATCCAACTCAGCAAGCAGGTCCTCATCTACATTGACTTTGTACTTTTTTCGAAGCCGACGTACCAGATCCGATGACAGCTCGGCCTGGCGCATGTCCCGGACTTTCTTGCGGATTTGAGATTCAAGTGACTGGAAATCGGCCTTTTCCGGCCCCTTTTGTCCCTTAAGGTAGAGTACTACACATCCTTTTCCCATTTGGAGAGGCTGTGTAACCTGTCCCGTGTTCAGCCCGGCCAGGGCATCCTGCCAGGCATCATGGCAATTGCGAGGCCTTAACCACTTCTCCTCGTGATTCACAATACCTCTGTCGGTCATGGCCTGTTCTGTTATGTCGTTAATGACCAACCGCCCTGAACTCAATTCCTCATATACCTGTTGAGCCTGTGCTTCCTGGTCAAAGAATAAAATGTTCACATGCCAACGAGGTGAGTACTTTTGCTCGTATTGATCCCAGAGGTCTCTGTCACTGATCTTGATCTTTGAGTCAACTTCCTCATTTTTCAGGATCATCAAGGTCCTGGCCTTGAGGAAGGTATTAACTTTATGCTGATAATCCCGCTCCCTGTACAGCTCCATGCTTCCGGCTTCCTGGGCCAGAAGATGCCATTCAATGAAGGGCTCCGGACTGTCAGGAAACGGGGTGTCTTTTTCCTTCCAATTTTCCCACCAGTGCAGGAAGTCTTCTTTTGTGAATACCTCACCATTAATGGTCACAAGGGCACCCTTGCCCCATGGCCAGGCCTGCAGGTTAGCGGGTCCAAGCAGCTGGATTCCAATAAGCAGCACTAATATTTTGATTAATCGATGCATCCTTTGAAGCCTTCCATAAACCATAGTTCCAGTATCTCCTTTGACACCTGATGTGCCAGACTTGTCACTGTATTCAGCACGCCGAAATGCATCACCTTGCGGTATCGTTCTCCTTCTCTTCGATGATATGTACTCCAGAGCGTTTGATCGGCCCAGGAATCAATGATCTTGAGAGATACGGCCAAGGTGGGGTTTACTATTTTAGTCTTTGGGACTTCGGTCATCTCTACTACCGCACCGGTTATGACTACCCTGACTCCCAGTCGGTCGCCCAGTATTTTCATCTGTTCAATATTGGGCTGTTGACCCGGCCTGATTTTCAAATGGCGATACACTTCCCTGATATCCCCTTCCTGAGCAACTTCAAATTGACCGGTTCGAGCCAATTCGGCAATGAAAATACGGTAAAAAATAGTACCGGCCTGGGGATAATCCGTTTCGTTCACAAAAGGAAATATTGCTATCCGGCAGATCTTTTCCTGAGGAAGGGGGGCGGACTTATGAAGAGTAGGGACCTTCGGGCCGCAGGCCGAAAGACACAAGAGCACAAGACCAATAAGTAAAAGGAGAGAATTAGGTGTTATCTGTCGAAAACACATATTACTTGTGGCGGGCGTTTCAAGCATAAAATTTATTAAAACTCCGCTGTCCATGTGTCCAGGGGTTTATCTTCGCCCTCTACCTGCCTGATTAGAGAATGGAGGTCCTTGATTTCCTTGTGCATATGGTTTCCAAGGATATCCCTGGCCGTAACAATGCACTCCACCGCTGTTTCAGGGACCGTGACATCGACTTTGGCAGTCAAAGCCTCTCCTTCTACTGTTTTGATAAGGTCACCATCATCGGTCAGCATTTCCAGATGCCAGAAGGCGATTGGTATTACACCCTTATGCCGGATGTCCAGGACAAGCTCCTGTTTATGTTTTCTTGCTTCTAAAATCATATCCGGCGGGTTTCGCACAACAGCAACCTTCTCTGACACTGTGGCAATATTTTGGGCATGATCCCACACTTTGAGGGTGATCTGATAACGGCCATCAGCAACGGCCGAGCCATCACCACACTGCCCTTTCCAGATAAAACGGGGAGGGAGCTTATCCTGTTTACCCTGGTGCAGTATTACTTGTCCTTCTTCGTTCTCAATGGAAAAATCCCAGCGTGATATGAGTTCGCGCTCCAACAGGCGGGGGACAATGAAGATCCTGTCCCTAAAGGCCACGGCCCCCTGAAGCCTCACACCCCTGATGCCCAGGGTTAGGACCGGAGGACGATTGTCCACATGATATGTCCCTAGAAAGGCAATTCTCTCTTTGTCTGAAGGCCATTTCAGAATAATGCTTACCGGATAGAGGCCTTCCTTTGCGGGGGCGGGCCAAGATGCCTCGTAAAAATTCCCTCCTTTGCGTCGCATGCGGAGGAGGTCTTTGGATTGGATCTTCAAGGAAACCTCAGGATTATGCTCATCCATGATTTGTCGGAGCCGCACTCTGCAGGTAATCTTTTCACCAGGGCTGACGTGCTGACGCCCCAAGTCGACATCGGCGATCTCAAAGACCGCATTCCGGTCCCTGTTAAGGCCGATATTCTCCGGCCAGTTCGCCATCATGTTTTTGACTACAACAGGCATAAGGTCTTTAGTGGATTCCGGCTCGGCAACAGCGAATAGATGACGGACATCGTTACAGGAAAGTGCCCCGGCATCAGACCAGATAGTCCTGGCATCATCGGTCCGGATCAGATACAGGACCATACCGAAGGCTGCGGTCGGCTTTTCAATGCGCTGGGTAACCGTCCCGAGAAGAATCAGGTCGACCCCCAATTCCTTGCGGGCTTGGAGAATATAATACGTATTAAGAAAACCCAACCAGCGTATGCGGTTGCGGGCCATGAAGGAGATAACAGCCTTCTGAGATACTAACTCCAGGCCTTGTTCTTCAAGATTTTTTTCCAAATATTCGGTGAGCGCAAAATTGACCCCATTCGGGCCCTGGCTTAAATCCTCCACAGGGAAGACGGCTATCTTCTCAGCCCCTGCCATTGATGACCAAAGTAACCCTACGAGTAAGACTATTAAACAGTATTTTGAGCGCATGGTCTTGTCCTTTTCAGGAAGTTGGATTCCTTTTGGGGCGAAGCCTCTAATTTTCAACCGGCTGGTATTGTCTCTAAAATGTCCTTGATAGTTCCTAATTCAACCTGGAAAATATCCCGGGGCGCCAGGCCGAAAAGCCGTCCCCATAGGCTATAACCGCTTCCATGGCCGCTGGCCTGCCAGAGAACGGTTGCAGTGCCGACATCGATCAACCGCAAAGTAATAGAAAGCTCCGGATAAGAGTAATTGCCTCTTCGTACCTCTTGGGCATAATCTACAGAACCCAGCAAAAGAGCTTGAATGTTAAGCCTTTTCCCTAAACGCTTTACCGTAGGCAGATCCAAAGGAGTTCCGGGCTCGATGGCCTCTTCCCGGAGAATGCTATCCACCAGGCCCTTGTCCACTATATCGAATAGTCCCATTGCAAGTCCCTGCGTAATGGTGAAATCCTGTGCCCTTGCGGCGGCATACTCGTCATCGCTGTGATTTTCAAAGGGCAACACTGCTACCTGCCGCACATAACCAAGCTCTATGTCCTCACGCAAAAACGACTCTGAGCTGGTTTTAATGCCGCAGCCGCTCAACAGATCGACAATCAGCAAAACAAAAACAATAAGGAGAAATTTAGTCATCCCAGGTAAATCCTTATTCCTTTTTTCAGGAATCATTTTATCCGCTCTTGCTGTTATTGTATTACGAAAAGTCACTCTATTACCTCCATTTATAGTGCGGAGAACCGCGCCGTAAGCTGCCCGTTAATACTCCATGGCTCATTGTCCTCTTTGATCCGGTAACTGCCATTGGCATACACGGAGAAAATGCGGTTTATCTCCCAGCTCCAGAAAACACTGTAACTCTCTGTAGTTGTTGTACTGTCTGCATAGGAATAAGTCAGGCTCACCTGGGTTTTGTGCGTGGGGATAAAGTTGAAAACCAGCTTGTAGTTGGTTTGGTCATCATCTTCATCCTCCCAGGTGAAGCTGGAACTGCCACGCAAAGAGAATATATCCGAGGGCCGCCAGATCAAGGTCAATGCGCTGCTCTTGGATGTCGTGTCGGATTCTGCCTCGCTCTTACTGTATTCACTTGTCAAATCCGCTATGAGCTTAGGGCTCAAGCGGGCGGTAATAGTATTTGTTACTCCGTAAGACCGGCTGTTTTCCTCGTCTACATTGTCAGTGGTACTGTAATTGAGATCCAAATCAGTATCTAAGTCCGGGAACAAGATGGCAGTGATATAGAGGTTATAATTATCAGTGGTGGACTGTTTATCACCGCTCTCGTAGTTTTCGCTACGGGTAATACCCATGCTAAGGTCCAGTGTGGACAGCGGGTCGGAAGCAATCCTGAAAGAATAGGAGCGACTTAAAGTGCCGTTGTCATCTTGATCGTCGCTATCATAGTCCTGGCGGTATTCACTGGCGCTCAGGCTGGGTGAAAAATAGCGACTGGGCGTCCATGCAAGACTTCCTGTTTGGGTTCGCCGATCCTGACGTCGATCCGAGTCACCGTATTCGGATTTTCCAAAGTCTAGTGATAGGTTATAATTAAGGTTCAGGTCGGTTGCCAGGCGAAACCCTAAGCCGATATCCGTGACGTAATCCGTGTAGTCATTTTCCTCTTTTTCCGATTCGGCACGGCGCATTACCTGGACTTCGCTAAAGGCTATAGTGTCTGCGGGAGTGTGTGTTGTCACCAGCTTTAAGTAATTTACCTCCACCCCGGGGATTTCAATCTCAAAACGCGAAAGAGTGCTATTATAAATAAAGGTGAGGTCAGTGGACTCCTGATCCCAATCAGAACCATTTTCGCTGACCCAAAGCTCCCAGCGAAAATCCTGATCTTCAAGTCTGAGTCTATCAACTGTATAAAAATAGAAAAGATCTACACGTTGGTGGGAATCCACCCTTACGCCGATATTCATTTCCTCATCAGTACCTATTTCCAGGGCACTTGTTCTGAGGTCGTTATCAACAAGGGCACGTGATTCATCGGTGACAAGTAAAGTACCTTCGCCGGGGGTGGTATCCACCCCAGCCATGCACTCAGAGATAGTGCAGGGCCGTGGGGTCCCGATTGGTCCCTTGAATTCCTGATGGTTATAATTAAACTGCTGGGAGAAGGAAAGGGCGATACGGTTGTCCCATGTTGAGGTATTAAACTGCAGCCGCGCAAAATGGCTGTCAGAAGTGTTTTCCGAGTGGGTTACCCTGTCCCTTCCCTCAGTTCTGTAATAGCTGTAGAAGGCCTTTGCAGGGGCAATATCCCAGGCTGAATTCCAGTCAACATCAATTCCCATCTGGGTCGAGTCCGTATTGACGGTGCGGGGGCTCTGGTCGTCCTTTGAGCGTCCTTCCCCGTAATAGAGCCTGAATCCGGGCCACCAATCCTGGTTCCATTCGCTGTACAATCTGGTTTCCCACGAATTGTCTGTCAGGTCCGAACCTTCGGAATCCCTGTTTTCTGTGGCAGTACCGGATAGGTCAAATCGAAAGATGTCATTGGATATTACAAAATCCAGAGTTGGATACAGGATCTCGGTTACACGCCCTTCATTCTCGTTGCGGTTGTATCGCATACTCCCGTTGAAGACCATGGCTTCTGTAATATCCTTACTGAAATCAAAATTGTAATTCTGCAGATAGGAATCCTGGCTATCTCCGTTTTCGGTATGATAATATTGCCAATTTCCGGTCAAATCCAAGGAACTGGCCAGGGCGATCTTGTCCCCCACAAGTATGCCAAAAAGGACAAATAGGCTCCAACAGCAAATTCCTTTCGCCCATCCCGAAAAAAGGAGAAAAGAAGTGCGTAGCCTCCTATCCCCCTTTAATTTTTCTGTGCTCATCCCCTTGACAGCTTTCGCATAGTTTTACCATCACATTAAATCCCCTGCGGTACCTTCAGCTCCAGTGATCCATAGAGTTGTAAACATGTTCAAAAACCGGTTCTTATATAAAGAATGGGCTGTTAAAAAAATTATGACTGATAATTCACCGGAATTTCATATATTTAAAAAATAGTTGGTGCCTTTTTTAGCTATAATATTGACAGATATCTCAAGAATTGTAGTGTTATAAATATAAATAAAGTGTTATTCTTAAGTATTGTCAAGTAATTGTTAAAAAATCACGATTATCTTGATATACATAATAAATAGATCGGTTTTTTTGGTTTTTTATA
The DNA here is from genome assembly GCA_965539945.1 of uncultured bacterium. GTDB lineage: Bacteria > Desulfobacterota > Dissulfuribacteria > Dissulfuribacterales > UBA3076 > UBA3076. The sequence continues at coordinate 1,183 of CBETWD010000065.1, read as the reverse complement.
TTAAGGATTTTTCTTATCCGGAAACTGAACTATGATTTGCAAAGGTTACAGGAGTAAATGTCAAATGGGCTGGATTTACCGGTACAATACGTATGGTCGTCTTTTTTCCCTCAGCGTCTTACTATTTTTGCTTCTCTCCGGGCTGGTGACGGTCCGTGTCGCTGTCGCTATGAAGGCTCTCGTCGTCAAACCCGTGGCTATGCTGACTGCAGATGACCAGGGGGTCCCTCTGGCCTGTCCCTCCGCAGTCTTTTTTGATAAAACCTCTGAGGAGATTTACGTAGTCAACTCAGGGAAGGGCCGGATTGTGGTCTACGGCTTGGACTTCTTTCCTCGTATCTCTCTCGGTGCAGGCAGGGGCGTGGATGCACCTTACGGGGGGTATATCAACGGTGACGGCCGCCTATATGTGTGCCAGGGCAGGAGAGAGGATAAGCCCACCCGACTCACCATTCTTAATGCGGCCTTTTTCCCTATAAAAGAAAACAAGTTTGAGGGATTTGAAGGGGCGGACACATTTATCCCGCGGCGAGTGGCCCTTGGCCATGACGGGAAGATCTATCTGGCAGGAATAAATACTCATGGAGTTATTGTATTAGATAGCGAGGGCAATTATCTCAGACATCTGACTCCAATGGACAGGGTATGGATCGACGAAGATAAATCCGGACAGGGATCAGAGACCGTATCGAAAAAAGGGCCGGGCAAGGGACCGGTCCTTATCCTGGAAGTCTGTACGGATAAGGCAGGCCGCATCTACCTCCTGAGCGAGGAGACCAGCAAGATATATGTTTACGACCAAAATGAAAATTTCCTTTTCTCCTTTGGTAAGAAGGGAGGGTCTTCCGGAAAGTTAAGCCGTCCGAGAGGCCTTGCAGTGGATGAAGACAGAGGACGAATCTATGTTGTGGATTACCTGCGGCATACTATCCTGGTCTATAATCTTTCCGGCCGGTATCTTTTTGAATTCGGCGGACGGGGCTGGGGGCCCGGCTGGTTTAACTTTCCAACCAGCTCGGCTATCGACAACCAGGGACATCTCATAGTGGCGGACTTTTTCAATAATCGTGTCCAGATACTAGAGGTACCTGATTTTACCGAACTTTTGCCAAAAGCTGAGGATTCAAATGCCACCAAGCCAGAAGAATCTTCTCTGAGGGATGTTGAAAGCGTACCAAACTTC
>CBETWD010000064.1:0-11224 GCA_965539945.1 uncultured bacterium | reverse complement strand
TTCAAATGCCTCAATGATCTGTTCTTTCATCTCTTTTAACATGCCGCACCTCTAAAGGGTTAGTTTGTCATTTGTTCCTGATCCCCGTGCTGTTTGGGTCTGTGTTTAATTTTTTCTATCACCTCATTTAGGCAACCTGCAAAAATTAGAACGCCTGCCTTGCTTGTCTATGGCTCCGTCTTCTGCGTTGCGCCAAGGGTTACATACCGGCAAAGTATGCGCCCCTGCGGGACCAGCTTATTTTGAGACCATTATCGCTGCCACAATATTAACTGCACTTCTATGGGGACATGCACATCCTGATGATAAGGCATGATGCGAGGCGTAAAATCTTCGGCAGGACGCGTTGCCGCGATTTGTGCATGGTAGAAATAGCCATTGACGGCGCCGGGGATCGCGTCTCCTTGTTTCATCGGTTCACGGACAGGTTCCTCCCCATCTTGAGGCTCCGCATAGAGTTCAATCTGAACCATATCCGGTTCCAACTCTCCAAGACACACTTGAACCGAAAAAGACCAGTTATCCTCCTTCTGGAGGACCTCGATATTTGCAAAATGGACATCATGCCAGTATTTTTTCAGTTCTGTCGCCCAGGAATGGAGTTCCTTTGCAAGCTTACCGTTCTCCGCACTTCGGTGCTGAAATGTGTAGGCGGCCGGCAGGTAAATTTTCTCAACATACTCACGCACCATGCGGTTGCTGCTGAACTTTGGTGCAAGTTGGGCCATGCTGGCCCGCATGCGTGCCACCCAGGATCGCGGGATTCCTTCCGAATCGCGCGCATAGAACTCGGGGACGATCTCGTTTTCTAACAGATAGTAGAGCTGTTCGGCCTCAGCGCTATCCCAGCCAGGTTCGGAATGTTCTTTACCGTCACCGAGCGCCCAGCCTATTTTCGGGCTGTAAGCCTCGGCCCACCAGCCGTCCAGCTCCGACAGGTTCAAGCCCCCATTGACCAGTACTTTCATGCCGCTGGTGCCACAGGCCTCCCACGGCCGGCGCGGCGTGTTGATCCATAGATCCACGCCCTGTACCAGCTCCTGGGCAAGTGTGATGTCATAGTCTTCCAGAAAGACCACATGCTTGCGCACTTTCGGATGCTGCTCAAATTCCACCCAGGCCTGCACCAGGCGTTTGCCTACCTCATTTTCCGGATGGGCTTTACCTGCCACTATGAGCTGAACAGGCCGCTCCGGATTCGTGAGGATTCGGGCCAGCCGTTCAGGATCTTCCAGTAACAGATTTGGACGCTTGTACTCGGCGAAGCGCCGCGCAAAACCCAGTGTAAGGACATTCGGATCAAGGATCGTATATGCCTGCGCGATAACTTCAGATTCCGCACCTCGTTGTCCCAACTGCCTGGCCAGCCGTTTTCGCGCATAGTTTACCAGGTCTCGGCGTTCCTCGGCACAAAATCCCCATAACTGTTCATCGGGAATGCGACGGATCGAATCTGCCAGAGCCTCTATGTTGTCCAGCCAGCGCCTCTTGCCGCACGCCCGCGTCCAGAGGTCATCCGACCATGGGGAATCCCAGGATGGGACGTGTACGCCGTTGGTGACGTGGCTGATCGGCACCTCCCGTTCAGGCCAGCTGGGATAAAGGTCCTGAAATATTCGCCGGCTTACTGTTCCATGCAGTCGGCTTACTGCATTAACAGTAGAACAGCCGCGCATGGCTAAATAAGCCATATTGAAGGGCTCCCTCGAGTTATGTGAGTCTTTGCGGCCCATGGCCAGCAGTTCGTTTGATGAAATGCCAAGCTTTGCCAGATAGTCCCGGAAATATGGAAAATATTTTTCGATCAGTAGCGGGCTATAGGTATCAAAGCCGGCGGTAACCGGTGTGTGGGTGGTAAACACGTTTCCAGCCCTGGTGGCCCACAAGGCCTCCCAGAAGGACAGGCCGCTCTGTTCCATTAAACTGCGTGCCCGTTCCAGAACAGCCAGTGCGCCATGACCTTCATTGATATGGCACACTTCAACCTGGAGCCCAAGTGCCTTCAGTGCCCGCCATCCCCCTATGCCCAGTACAATCTCCTGCAATAGACGCATCTCCTGTCCACCGCCATACAACTTGCTGGTGATGCCGCGATCGGTAGGGCTATTCAGCGGATCGTTGCTGTCCAGAAGATAGAGGCACACCCGGCCTACGCTCGCGTACCATACCCTGAGTAGCAGTGTCCTTCCCGGCAGCTCCAGAGGAATATGGAGCCGCCCGCCTGAGGGTGCGCGCACAGGCCTGACAGGTAGACTGGTAGGGTCATTATAGGGATACGCCTCCTGTTGCATACCCTGGGCATCCATTATTTGCCGGAAGTAACCTTCGTGGTAGAACAGTCCCACACCCACCAGCGGCATTCCGAGATCGCTGGCAGCTTTAAGGTAATCTCCGGCCAGAATGCCCAATCCTCCTGCATATAAAGGAAGTGCCTCACCCAGGCCAAATTCCATACTGAAGTAAGCAATTTGTTTCAAGCCAGCGTCTTGATGCGTCTTCCCATACCAGCCGGGATCATTTAGATAGTTCTTGCGGGTTTCGGCCAGACGCCGCAATTCTTCCTTGAAATCCGGATCCACAGCCAATTGTTCAAGACGTTCCTGGGAGACATCCTGGAGGATCACCCATGGATTTTTGGTTTGCTCCCATATCCGTGGGGCCAACCTCTGCCACAGGGCATCACCGGCATGACTCCAGGTCCACCGCAGGTCGAGGGCCAGCTCATTTAACTCTGCCAGATCAAGGGGCAACTCCCGTAACAAATACATCGAATCCATTACTCCCGCGTCATGGCGGCCCCGCACTTGGGGCATTTTCGCTCAAAGCAAGGGGTTGCAATTTGATGTGCGAGTCGTTCACCACAATTAGGGCAAATACAATTTCCTCCGGGGCCTGCGGCAGAGCCGCCGGATCTGCCGCGTCCGCCTCCACCCTGTCCCACGCCTCTGCCGGTTCCAGTTCCAGTGCCTTGACCTCTGGGGCCTGTTCCATCTCCTCGTGGCATTTTACTACCCTCCTTACTGATTATTTAATAGCGGATAAATCCTATTTAATGGTCAGGAAAACAGGCGGTTAAGGCTGTTGCTCGACATCGAGGGAATTTCCCCACAAACCATGGATATTGCAGTAGGCCAGAGCGTGGAAAGACTTAAAATCCCCGATCCGGTTAATCTGAAACCGGACATTAGGATTGCTATAGACAGGAGCCCAAGTGGCACGACCCAGGCTAATTACCTGATCGTTGTCCTTTTTCAGTCCATAAAGCTCGATCCATTCAATGTGGTGTTCAGCCGTATTAGGGTGAGGTGTATCATGACCCACAACCACACGAATGATATTTCTTCCTGATTTGTGTCCCTTATCGATCTCAATGCAAGGTACATGTTTCTCGCTTCCTTCATCTTTGCCTGCCTTGATGATTTCTGCAAAATTCATTTTATACCCCCTCTATAATTTTCGCGACAACCAGGTTATAAGCTTTGGTTTACTTTGCAGTTCATGCATCCACGCTTTCTCCTCCTGTTGAGCCTTTAAAAGATAAGTATCCGGACCTCAAAGGCAAGTGGTACAGGGGCCTCAGTCCGATGACGAAATTGCCCCTTTTTTATACAGTTCTACTGCTTCCCCGACCGTTCCTCTCACGTTTAATATCACCTTTATTCCACCTGCATGGAGAATTTCAGAGGCCTTTGGCCCCACTTGGCCAGTAAGGACCACCTGAGCACCTGATCCGGACACAATGGTGGCAGCATTTATGCCGGCTCCCCCTCCAGCATTTTGGGCAGCCGAGTTGTCGATTACTTGGACGATATCTCCTGACTTTGTATCCACAATCAGAAAATAGGTGGTCCTCCCGAATCCGGGATCTATCGTTGAATCCATGTCTTTCCCTGTTGCACTGATCGCTACTTTCATCTAAATTTCCTTTTTTTTTCAATCAAACAACATTTTGATACCAACTGCAAACCATTCTCTATATGGAAGAAGATGATTTCCGCACACTGACAGCTTTCTCGACAGCCTCACGCTCTCTTTTTGGCAATGCAGTTTTTTCCCATGTCTTCATAGCTACTCCTTATTTCATGTTTTTATTGTATGCCTAACCCGGATATCCTTCCCAGGTCGTGTCCGGATGGCTTTTGGAAGACCCTGATGCCAAATTCCGGCACCACAGCCAGTATGTGGTCGAAAATATCCGCCTGGATTGCCTCGTAGTTCGCCCAGACAATATCATTCGAAAATACGTAAATCTCAAGAGGCAGACCCTCAGGTGTAGGGGCCAGTTGACGCACCAGAAAAGTCAGGTTTTGTCGAATTTTCGGGTGGTTGCGGAGATATGCTATCACATAGGCCCTGAAGGTTCCCACATTGGTCATCCTCCTGCCATTTACGACCTGACTGGTGTCTATACCATGCTCCTTGTTGTATGCATCCAGTTCTGCTTTTTTACGTCTGACGTATTCATTCAGTATCTGTATCTTTTCAAACTTCTCAATCATCTCATCATCGCAAAATCGAATACTGGACTGGTCTATTAAAATAGAACGCTTAATGCGCCTGCTTCCCGAGTCACTCATACCACGCCAGTTCTTAAAGGAATCTTCTATCAATTTATAAGTCGGAATAGTAGTTATTGTATTATCCCAGTTTTGAACCTTTACTGTATGAAGCGCCATATCTATGACAGAACCGTCGGTTCCATACTTGGGCATCTCTATCCAGTCACCAACCCTGACCATATCATTCATTAATATCTGTATGCTTGCCACAAATGATAATATAGTATCTTTAAATACAAAAACTAATACAGCAGTAATAGCACCTAGTCCACTTAGAAGTACCCATGGGGACTGATCTATAAGCAGACTAATTGCTATTATTAGACCTAATATATAAAGAATTATCTTTAATGTTTGGACATATCCTCTAATTGTATACTTTTTTGATATGGAATATGTATTGTATATGGCCTCCCCGGCAGTCAATAATTTACCAAGCCACAAAATAATATTGAGAAAGACATACGCGCCGATAATTCTCTTTGCAGGCTCCGTAATGGAGGGAAAAAGATGCACACCGTAATAGAGCACAATGGCAGGGGCCAGATAGGCCAGGTGGTTAAATACGCCTTTTTCAATAAGGATATCATCCCATTTATATTCTGTCCGGCGAACGATGTAATGTAGCCCCCGAATTAGATATCTTCTGGTGGCGTAGTAACTTACGAAACACACCAACAGAAGGCCCAAAATAAGGACCAATTTCTCCAGAGAAAAACTACTTTTTAATAGGCTGAATATTTTTTCCAGATCCACGATTACTCTCCATTCCTGCTAGAAACCTGGTAAATTGACACAACTTACTTGCCAAGACCATAGCCTTTCTGATATCACTTTTATTTAACATTGTATAACATTCTGTTCGATATATATTAAACCTAGGTTGAGCGGTTCAGGGTTCAAAGTTCACGGTTGGAAAGCCCTAATTATCTGATATCAAAAGGATGATGCCTCAATAGAGCGGCAGGCATATTTCACCCAATGGGTAAAAAGGTTAATCTGGGTATTGTGCTTTAAAATGATGTATATCAATACCTTATAACCCTTGAACTTTGAACCCTGAACCTTGAACCAATCACTTTAGGTTAAAACATTTATAAGGAGTATTTATAACATGGCGGCAAATTCAGTAGCAATAGTAGGATTGGGTTACGTTGGACTCCCGCTGGCAATAGCCTTTGGCAAAAAAATAAAAACCATCGGATTTGACACATCTAAAGACAAAATAATCAGTTACAGAAAAGCCATTGACCCCACTGCAGAAGTTGACCGCGAAGACTTCGAGCAGGCGGTGCATCTCAGCTTCACAAACGATCCTGCCTCCATAAAAGAGACAGACATGGTCGTTGTAGCTGTACCTACTCCGATTACCGCCAACAAGCAGCCTGACCTCAGCAACCTTGTTTCTGCTTCGGAAATAGTCGGAAAAAACCTGAAGCACGGGGCTATTGTAGTATACGAGTCAACAGTATATCCAGGTGTGACTGAGGATACATGTGGTCCTGTCCTTGAAAAGGTCTCCGGACTCAAGTATGGCGAAGAATTCAAGGTCGGCTACTCTCCTGAGCGAATAAATCCCGGAGACAGGGAACACTCTCTGACCAACATAGTAAAAGTTGTGGCAGCTCAAGATCAGGATACACTGGAAGAGGTGGCAAGCACTTATGAACTTATAGTGGATGCAGGGGTATACAGGGCAGAGAGCATAAAAGTGGCTGAAGCAGCCAAGGTCATAGAAAATACACAGCGGGATCTCAACATCGCCCTTATGAACGAACTGGCCGTTATTTTCAATCGCCTGGATATTGATACACAATCAGTGCTGGAGGCCGCTTGCACGAAATGGAACTTCCTCTCCTTTACACCTGGTCTGGTTGGGGGCCATTGCATCGGAGTTGACCCCTACTACCTCACCTATTGTGCCCAGCAAACAGGATACCATCCCGAAGTCATTCTGGCTGGACGCCGCATCAATGATTCAATGGGCGCATATGTTGCGCAGAGGACAGTCAAGGAACTCATCCATGCCAGGGTACGGGTTGAAGGGGCCAGGGTCGTTATACTCGGGCTTACATTCAAGGAAAATTGTTCTGATATAAGAAACACCAGAGTGATAGATATTATCCACGAATTCAGGGAGTATGGCATTGAGCCCCTGGTACATGATCCACTGGCCGATCCGCAAGAGGCCAAATCCGTATATGGCATTCGTTTATTGAAGGACCTGCCTGCCAATGTTGATGCGGCCATACTTGCAGTAGCCCACAAAACTTATGCAGAAGCCGGGGTTTCAGTAATAAAAGACATGCTCACTCCTGACAGGGGTGTGGTAATAGATGTAAAGGATTTTTATCACCCTGATGATTTTAAGGAAAAGACAATCAGGTACTGGAGACTGTGAGTATGGAAAAGGGGAAGCTCACCGGCCCTGAAAGGCGGCTGTTACTCAAAATAGCAAAACAGGCCATAGAGACAGAACTGGCAGGCCTTCCTTTCAATCTTCCCAGGGTAACAAATCCAAATCTCCTCGAACACAGGGGGGCATTTGTAACACTTCACAAACATGGCCAACTCAGGGGATGTATAGGGACCTTTTCAGCAAACAGACCCCTGTACGAAGTAGTTGGCGACATGGCCATATCAGCAGGTTTTAAAGATCTGAGATTTCGCCCGCTCGGTTCCTCTGAATTTGAGGAGATAGATTTGGAGATATCCGCACTCACTCCCCTGATGCCGATAACTGATATAAATGAAATCAAGATAGGTACCCACGGGATCTATATCATTCAGGAACCCTTTCGCGGTGTGCTGTTACCTCAGGTAGCTACAAAAAATGGGTGGGACAGGCTTACTTTTCTGAATCAGACCTGTATGAAGGCAGGTCTGCCCCCTGGCTGCTGGAAAGATCCAAAAACACAGGTCAACATCTTCAGTGCTGAGATCTTTGGTGAGAAGTCTGAAGGTCTGCTGCCTTAAACGCCTCTCTCAAGCGTTTCTCCACTAACGGCTGGATAAGCTCGGTCGAACATTGTGTGGTAAACAAGAAAATTGACACCTCTTTCGCTCCGCATTACATTATGTAATACGGGGGTGGCAAAATGATCACATTAAGACTCGATCCAAAACTAGAACAAGCTGTTAATAATACAGCAAAAAATCTTGGATTAACTAAATCAGAATTGATTCGTAAGAGTATTCATAACTATCTAGACAAGCTTAGCAGGCCAAATGCCTGGGAGATTGGTGAAGATTTATTTGGTAAATATTCAAGTGGCCTTGGTAACCTGTCAACTAACAGGAAGGAGCTGATAAAAAATAGACTCAAGGCCAAAAGAAAATGAAACAAATCCTTATAGATTCTGGCCCATTAATAGCTCTTTTTGACGCATCAGATAAATATCATCATGAGGCTGTTAATTTTATCAAAACAAATAAATATCCATTGGTTACAAGCCTTGCATCAATTACAGAAACTCTGTCTTTATTAGATTTTAATAGAAATGCGCAGATAGATTTTCTTGAATGGGTACATAGGGGAGCAGTCGAAATTCACAATATTGAAAGAGATGATTTCGAAAGGATAAAAGAATTAACAATAAAATATCGAGATTTGCCAATGGATTTTGCTGATTCATGTCTCGTTTATCTGGCCGAAAAACTCAATCTTCATACCATTGCAACGATAGATCGCGATTTTACAATTTATCGAATACAGGGAAGAAAAAAATTTAAAATAATTCTGTCTTAAAATAGCAACTTGCACAAATTATCCGTAACTTCTCAATAAGTTGGGGTAGATTACATTTTGCGGCTATTCACTGGATTCCCGCCTTCGCGGGAATGACGGGCATTTACATCCAAACGGCATTCCGGTCAACCGCAAACCCGCGCCGTTTTTTGAACAAGTTGCCCTTTATAGTATCTATATTTTCTGAACCTCTGAACCCGTGAACGTTGAGGTTATAGGTTACCTGATAAATGCCAAAATATACTTAATGGCTGGGAATAGAATGCAACATACTAACATCAATTTGATTAGCTTGGCCGGGACATATTTCTGTAACCTTGCTCCGCAATACATGCCGGCAAATCCCCCCATCCCGAACAGGAAACCCAAGGCCCAATCCGGCGCAACGGCCATTTCAGGATAAAATGGAGCTATTGCCTGATAAAATAGCACGCCCACAACTGAGGTTACAAAGGTCCCCATCAATGCCGCACCAGCTACGGTATAAACCGGAAGACCGAAGAAACTTACAAAAAAGGGAGCAATAATGGCTCCTCCGCCTATTCCATAAATACCGCCGATAATACCGACAGAAAAGCTTAACAGCATTATTCCCATGGCGTTTATATCAAACGTTTGGCCATAAAATTCATAAATGATGCGAGAGGCATTGAACTTTTTTACAATAGTTCGCGGTAATTGCTTTTGACCTGAAGCAATATCAGATTGATTTGATTCATAGTATTCTTTAACTACTTTCTGGAATTGCTCTTCTGCTGATATTTGATGCCCATTGGATTGCTTTTTCTTAAGCAGATCTTTTATTAATCTGCATCCAATATATAAGAGGACCAAACCGACAAACATCTTGAAGTTCTTTGGGTTTGGGAGATACTGTATGCGCAAAATAGCGCCGATTAGAACTCCGGGCAGGGTTCCTATTATAACTGCCCACGTGAGAGGCCACACCATTCGACCTTCCTTGATATATCGATAGACCCCGCTGGGAATGGCAACAATATTGAAAAGCTGGTTGGTGGCACTGACTGCCGGACTTGTGAAACCAAGGAAGCTTACCTGGAAGGGCAAGATTAGAAAGGCGCCTGACACACCTCCCATTGAAGTAAAAAAAGAAATAACAAAAGCTACAAGAGGCGGGATCCAGGGACTGACCTCTATATCAGCAATCGGGAAATACATTCTGAAATCCTCAGTCGGATAATAGGATTAACACCTCATCCGGATAAACCCTGTGACGCCTTTCCCTTTTATCCGTGAAGGATAAAGTCGGTAAAGCTGAGGCAGAGATTCAAAAAGCAGGCCGGCATGGCGAAACCACTTGTGTATACTGATTGTCACGCCAACTGAGCTGGGGTTTTATGTAAGTCTTGCCCTGATAATATCTCTCCCCTTTTACGTTGGCGTGGCGATTAAAGACCGTTGCTGTTAGAAACGTAATGTGATAACCGCATCAATTGTGTAGCGGTCATCAAACATACTTTTCTCTTCATCAGTAAGAGAGAACTCATAGGCCATTCCAAAATCCAGCCACTCTGTGACTCTGAACCGTGATCCCAGGGCCAGCGTCACCAGGTTTCTGTTGCCATCGTTGTATTTACCGCCAAGGTTTATAAGGTCGCAGCCATTGAATTCGGCAATTCCGGCCACTAAGTCATCTTCCTTGCTGGTGCCCAGTGCGCCAACTCCAGAACTTGGGGCTTCCCTGTCTCCACTGTCTATCACATAGAAGTGGTTCAGCTCTATGAGCGGGTGGAACCATGAGGTTACTGCATAGCTCAGGTGCCAGGCGTCATAGAAGAGTGTGTTTTCCTCGTTTTTATCTATAGGAATAACAAAACCCAGGGTGCCGGAGAATTGAAGGTCACCATAGCCCTTGAGGAACAGCAACGCTGGAGCAATGTTGCCATCACCGTTCCCTTGAAAGACATCATCGCTCCCGCTCGGCAGTTCGTATACTAGCCGTGCGGAAATGATGCAGTCTTTTTCTGGTTTATAGAAAAAGGAATACTGAAGACCAGCAGCCAAGTCTGCCCATCCGCTGTGGCTGTGCATGGTATCGTCAGGGTCACAGTCCACATAGCCGTCTTTGACAGCAACAAGGGAAAAACGCTCGTTAAAGGCATAGGTTGCCTGAACGGCTAAAATTTCCGCATGTCCATCCACTGGCACCTTACCAAGCCTTGTGTCCACCTTGTGCGAAAGATTGTGGTACATATAGATAGGCCGCAACATTGTAATGTTTCTGGCATCTCCAAGATAGACAGGGTTGCTCACAGGCATGATAAAGCGGTCAAAATCCGAAGAAAATACAGGACACGGGCGTATCAGAATCGCTATTACGAGTGCCAAAAATACTGAGAGAATTCCTCTCGACAAAAAAACCTCCTGTTTCATTCTCAACTCTCCTTTCTTTATGTTCCATGTCTTCCAGGCAGAATTGGTTATTTTCTATACAGAAACTCCTCCTAATCTCTTAATCCCCTTATTTTTTTCTGACCTCCACCTCCTTTCACTCTTTTACTCTTTGCTTAGCATAGATTACCGGCATGAGGCAAGGATATCGTCGTGGGTCGTATATGGTCTGTTGTCCTCAATGGTCTTGTCAAAGCATTTGCCTTGTGTTAAGCATCACCTGCTTTAAGGGCGGCGTAGCCAAGTGGCTAAGGCGACGGTCTGCAAAACCGTTATTCCCCGGTTCAAGTCCGGGCGCCGCCTCCAATACTATTACTCACCAACCATTGAAAACCACTATAAAGAGCGTGGCGGTATAATATGCGTGTAGTCGTCATTGGAGCTGGTGAAGTAGGTCGCCATATTTGTCAGCAGCTCTCCGCAGAAGACCACGAAGTTGTTCTTATAGATAGAAGTGCAGACCGTCTAAAGCGCGCGGAGCGGGATCTTAATATACTTTGCATTG
>CBETWD010000063.1:0-11404 GCA_965539945.1 uncultured bacterium | reverse complement strand
CAAGATACTTCTATTCTCAAAGATAAAACCGGTTCTAAAGAAGGACCGGCCCTAGAAATCACTAAATCAGTAGAGGACTCAGGTGATAATAGTCCGCAGGCCGATGCGAATTCAAGGGAGCCACTGGAAAATGACTTTGAGGTAATACTTTCTGAAAACGCCTTATGGGATAAAGAAGATCAACCGCCTGAGATCCGACTTTTTGAAAATAATATTTATGATGAATCAGATGAAAAGGAACTGACACTATCCACGGAAGAGGCCATCCTGCCGGACAAAGCGAGCGAGAGCCGTTCACAAGAGACCGCAGAGGCCAAACTGCCGGACGAAGCATCGTGGATTATTTGGACCATAACAGGGGTATCGGGAATTCTTCTCACACTGGGACTTGTGCTTCTATGGAATCTTTCAGCTCCGTTTTTGGGACCACATAGTGCAGTTACAGAAGGTATCCCGGACACCTTGGCCAATCATGGTGACTTTGAAACCATGGATCTTGACCCGTTTCTTATCCCTGCGCAACGGGATAAGGAAATGATCTTTTTTAAATTACAAGTGGAACTTATTGTCTCTGATGCCGAGACAAAGCACGCAATTCGGAAAAAAGAGGCCTGGGTCAGAGACACAATCTACAGGAAACTCAAGGGTATCGATATAAGCTCAGGTATGCAAAAAAACTTCCTGATGCAATACAGACAACCGATAGTCGGGTGTCTAAATCAGGAGCTTGCACCGCTTAGAGTGGAAGATGTCCGGCTCAAGGGTTATTTGATGAAGTAGTTTGTAATCAAAGCGGATTCCGCTCAAAAAATCCAATCTGTGGCGTTGCTTCAATTTTCCAGTCACTGCGACGTACGATAAGTACGTCTCATATCTGGAAAATTTCGCGCCTTGCATCTCGGGCTTTTTGAGCGGAATTTATGATTGTTTTTTAGGCATCTTTTATTTCGTGATTTACTTTTTTTGCCCTCTTTTTTTTAATCCAGGTTCCAGCCACATCCCAGCCAAACTTGGCCATGAGCGCCAACCAGACCCAGTGGTAACACCTCAAGCCTTTTCGCAAGGAATCCTCCGTAATGCCATTTGCTGATACTACAACTTGGTGTAATATTTATTTTTGGACGTTAAAATTACCTTTTAGTACATAATAAAGAAGTGGTCCAAAACTACAAGATGATTATAACATCAGACTCATTTGATCATAAAGTTGGCAGACTGGACGTTCTCGGCCTTGGCCCTGGAGATCCCATGTGGATGGCTCCTGTTGCCCATGATAGCCTAGCTGCTTCAGACGTAATAGTCGGTTATGAGACCTACATAGACCTTATACGCCCGATCTTGGGTCCGGAGAAAGAGGTCATTGCAACAGGTATGAGACAGGAGGTTGATCGCTGCAAGGCAGCAGTGGATCTTGCTCTTTCCGGCAAACGGGTAGCCATGGTCTGTAGTGGTGATCCAGGGATCTATGGACTGGCCGGATTGGTACTGCAAATCCTGCAAGCCCATCCGGAAGGCGCACAGGTTGAAGTGAATATTATCCCCGGCATTTCAGCTCTAAACGCCTGTTCTTCAATGCTTGGCGCCCCTCTTACTCACGATTTTTCAGTGATTAGCCTTAGCGACATCCTGACCCCTTGGGATCTTATTGTTAAACGCCTACATGCTGCAGGTCAGGCAGACTTTGTTGTTGTCATTTATAATCCAAGAAGCCGCCGCAGGGTCAGACAGCTTGAAGAAGCAGTGAAAATACTCAAGGAGTATAGAAAGTTTTCTACCCCTGTCGGGATAGTTCAAAGGGCAATGAGACAAGGAGAGACTGTTATTATTACCACACTATCCGACCTTGCAAGCCAGGATATTGATATGCAGACCACAATAATAGTTGGAAACAGTCAGACCTTTGTGTGGCAAGGCAGGATGATAACCCCCAGGGGTTATGTAATACCGTGAAGCAAAATAAAAGGCACAAATATTCCTTGGACTAATCATGATGACTAATTTAGAATTGCTCCTTAATCCAAACTGTGCTTTGTTGGGTTTCGCCTACGCAAAAATGAACTTTTCGTTCAGGCACAAAACATTCGTAAAGAAACGCCCTATAAGGCTCTTATAATAGTGAAATGACAAAATCAGTTAATAACAACAAACACGCTCCCCCAAAAGCTGATTCGCCACAATCTCCTGATCAAAGTGCGCGTATCACAAAAAGGCTTTCTAACAAGGAACGTCTCCGCTCTTTCTTGCAGATTTTCAAGCGGGACGATCGCGTACTGGTCGTAATAGTAGCTGACCCCGATGCCATGGCCAGTGCCAAGGCAGTAAAAAGACTGCTCAGTCGAAGGGTGGAAGAGGTAACAATCGCTCACAATAATGAGATAAAGCGTGTAAATAATCTTGCAATGAGAGACTTTCTTAAAATTCCCCTGCAGCGCCTGAGGGGGACAAGGCAGGATCAATACACCAAATTCGTGCTGATAGATTCCCAACCCCCGCACCACCCGGATCTGGCTGCAATTTCTTATAATGCGGTAATAGACCATCACCCCGTCACTGATGGATGGGATGCCCCCTTTGTAGACATACGGCCGGAATATGGAGCAGTTGCCTCCATGCTCACAGAATACCTGAAGGCCGCTAAAATAAAACCTGCTGTAGCCCTTGCAACAGCACTTTTTTACGGCATCAAAGCCGATACCCAAAACTTTACAAAGAAGACCTCTCCATCTGATATACTCTGTTTCCAATACCTCTTTAAGCAAATCAACCAGCAACTGCTGAATAAGATAGAGACTGCTGATATAAGGCGATCAGAACTGAAATATTTCAAAATCGCTCTGGAAACCATGAAAACCAGCAAAAAACGTATTTATGTTCATCTGGGCCGCGTTGGGAATCCGGATATTCTTGTCGTGGTAGCCGATTTTTTTGCACATATTCATGACATAGGCATGGTCATAATATCCGGCCGGTATGGAGAAAAACTGGTAGTTATCTTTCGCTGCGATGGCTATAAGAGAAATGCAGGCAAACTGGCGGCCCGGGTCTTTGGAAAAATGGGGTCGGCCGGCGGGCATAGGCAGAGTGCCAGGGCAGAGGTCCCCTATAAGAATTTGCCCGAGGGTGCAGCCAAAAAATTTACAACAAATACGCTCCTTCGCTTGGTAGTTAAACATCTTGCGTAAACAAATTGTGTACGTAATCCGGCACATGGAGGGAAGCAAATCATGCCGATCTACGAATATCGCTGTGAAAAGTGTGGAAAGATTTCTTCTCACTTGGTCCTTAACAAGGACGATTTTTCATCCCATTGCAAACACTGTGGAAGTAACTCGGTCACCAAGTTGATCTCCAGGGTTAATGTACGCCTTTCCGAAGAGACAAGACTGGAAAAATTAGCAGATCCGGCAATGATGGCGGGTCTTGACGAAAATGATCCCAAAAGCATGGCTAAATGGATGAAAAAGATGGGAGGTCTGGCGGGAGATGACCTTGGCGAGGACTTTGACCAGATGGTTGATGAAGCCATGGAGGAGGCTGCAGGCGAACCTGAACCTGGCGGTGGCGGGCCGGATGAATTCTCCTCTTCTATGCCGGACTCAATGTCTATATAGTGTCTGAACGAAAAGGCAGTTCAGACACAATTCTAAATTTTGAATTTTGAATTAAAAAAAGGAAGTAAATATGTTAATTGTCCATAACGTAAACTAAGAAAACAAAATTTGGGGTTTTCGTTCAGGCACTAATTAGCTCATTAGAGAACTTTAATTTCAGATTTGTTCACAGGTTAGCAAATGCCAAAAATCTTAGCTATGGTCCTTGCCGGCGGCAGGGTTGATGAACTTGGAGTCCTGACTTTCCTCAGGCCCAAGTCCACAGTACCTTTTGGAGGCCTGTACAGATTCATAGATTTCCCTCTCAGCAACCTTATGCAATCAGGCATAGAGAGAGTCGGAATTCTCAGCCAGTACAGATCCTCATCTCTAATAGAGCACATCGGGACAGGCGCATCCTGGGATATGACAGGCAGACATCGCGGGATCACTCTTCTGCCTCCCTTTCAAGGCTTGCACGCCTCAGACTGGTATCAAGGCACAGCCGACGCGGTATATCAGAACCTTGACTTTATCCATGCTCACAAACCGGACCTTGTACTAATTTTATCCGGCGACCATATCTATCACATGAATTATCAGAAACTCATTCAATTTCATCTGGACATGGGAGCCGATGTTACTGCTTCCTTTGTTCAGGTTTCTCCGGCAGGTTCATCCAGATTCGGCCTGGCCCGGATTTCTGAGGATGACCCAAGAGGAGGCCGTCTCCTGGAATATTTGGAAAAACCTGCCCACCCTGCATCAAACTGGGCCTCCATGACTATATATTTGTTCAAGACGGAGATTCTGGACCAAGCCCTGAAGGAAAACGCCGGAATTGACTCACATGAGTTTGGCAGAGACATACTCCCCGCCATAATGAGCAAACATAAGGTATATGGTTACAAATTTCACGGTTATTGGGGATACAGCCGGACCCTTGAGGAATACCGGACCGCCAACATGGACCTCTTGGGAGAACGTCCCGAAATAAAACTGTCCGATTGGCAGGTACGCACCAACCTTGACCACGAGGCAATAAGAGATCGGAGCCCTGCACTTATCGGCCCCCAAGGCTCAATAAATAACTCGAGAATTTATAACGGGGTCAGAATTGAAGGAAAAGTTGCTCGATCAATCCTTTTTCCCGGAGCCTATGTAGGAGCGGGGGCAGAGGTAAAAGATTCAATACTGTTTTTCGACACCCAGGTCGGACCAGGAGCCAGAGTTGAGAATACTATAACTGACCTAGGTGTCAGTATTGGTAGAGGTTCCGTAATTGGTAAACAGGACGAGGCACTCACTGTAATCGGCATCCGAACACAAATACCACAGGGGATAAAAATAGGACCAGGGTGCAGCGTTCATCCCAAACTCAAGGCCGAAAACTTTATTCAGAAGTTTTATGAGCAAGGGAACGTCATAACTGCAGACAATTAATCAGTATCTGATTCCGCTCAAAAAACCCAATCTGCTGCGTTGTTTCAATTTTCCAGCCCATGCGACGCACAATAAATTTTGAATTCAACATTATATTTACTACTCATTTGCAACAATTTATCCGATTATTGAATAAGAGAATGAAAGAAAAACATCTTTTCAGCCAACAGGTCTTTGAAGAAATGGAAAGACGTGTTGGCAGGGACCACTTAAGCAAGCGGCTTCGACTTCAGGTTGAACATACAGCGATAAAATTCAGTGGGGGCGGCCTCAGAATTTATTGGGGAAATGCTGTTTTTTTCTACAGGTTTTTAGAATTTATCTTAAAATTTTCCGGATTTTATAATCGTGGCATACGTAACAGTGTGGAATACTGGATTGAGGAAACTAATGTCTGCTTCAGGAACGTTCCTGAGAATTTCAAGAGATTTCGCATATTGCAGCTATCTGATCTCCATGCGGATGCAATAATCGACAAGGGAGAACTACTGCGGGAAAAAATCAGTGAGATTGATTTTGATCTCTGTGTCATTACAGGAGATTTTCGGTTTCTCTCTTATGACAATTATCAAGGGGCACTCACAGGTGTGAAAAGAATAGTGGATTCACTCCAGTGTGAGCACGGCATTCTTGCTGTCTTGGGCAATCATGACTTCATTGAGATGGTGCCGGGCCTTGAGGCCATGGGGATTAGAATTCTCCTGAATGAGGCTGTTCCGATCAGGCGAAATGGTGAGGTCATATGGATAGCTGGCGTGGATGATCCTCACTTCTACGAGGCGCATAATTTGAAAAAGACCTTTCAAGAAGTGCCCCGGAGAGAATTCAAGGTTTTATTGGCCCATTCCCCGGAACTAGTTGAAGATGCTGCTAATTTCATGGTCGACTATTACCTGTGCGGTCATACTCATGGAGGGCAAATCTGTCTTCCACGAGGTATCCCGGTCATAACCAATGCAACCTGTTCCAGAAAATATGTCAGCGGTCCCTGGAAATATCAAAAAATGGCAGGATATACATCCAGAGGTACAGGATCTTCAGGGCTTACAGTCAGATTTTTCTGTCCTCCGGAGATAACACTGCATCGATTCATATAGAGAACTATCAAATAGGACTATTCCCTTCGTATTGCCAGGCAAGAGGGCCTGCTTATGGCTCATGATACCATAGTGATTTTAGGTATCCCCATAGACAATCTTACTATGGATGAAGCCATAGAACGTATTTGGGGGTTGATTGAAGCCTATGGCCAAGACGGACGTCCCCGACAAGTGGCTACTGTAAATGTTGATTTTGTGGTCAATACCCTTTCATGGGGACTGAAACATATACGGAATCCTGAACTCCTGGATATCTTAAGACGGGCGGACTTGGTGACTGCGGACGGCATGCCCGTTGTCTGGACCAGCAAGCTCCTGGGGGTTCCTCTAAAAGAACGTGTAACCGGAGCGGATCTTGTCCCAAGATTGGCTGAAGGGGCGGCAAACCATCGAAAATCGCTCTATTTTCTGGGAGGACGCAAGGGTGTAGGTCAACAGGCCGCACAAGTGCTTAAGCAAAGTTATCCGGATCTAAAAATTGCCGGTGTTCATTCGCCTTATGTCCATATTGAGGGTGAGGATCTGATCACGGCAGTAGACGAGGACCGGCCGTTAGTCGAGCGCATCAACAACTCCGGAGCTGATATTCTTTTGATTGCTTTTGGCAATCCCAAGCAGGAAATATGGTTCGATAGAAACAGGAACCTGTTAAAGGTTCCTGTTTCCATAGGAATTGGTGGCACTTTTGAATTTATTGTGGGGTCGGTCGACAGGGCCCCTGAATGGATGCAGAAAGCAGGAATGGAATGGGTCTTTCGTATTGCTCACAACCCCGGTCGGCTTTGGAAACGATATTTTGTCGGATTTTTCAAATTCGGCCTCATGATATGGCCGGCAATTATATATCAACGATATAGGCGTTTACAATATAATTTATTCCACCAAAGATACTCATTGCAAAAAGATCAGGGCACAAAGCCACTGGTATCCACAAATAATTTTCTTAATGTGATCACGCTTCCGGATCGTCTGGATGCTGCCTTTCTACATCAGTCCGAAGATGAATTAGAAGAAAGAATTGGCCGGGCCCAAAATATAGTGCTGAATTTCAGCCGGACATCTTTTATTGATTCATCCGGTCTTGGTTTTATTATAAAGCTCTGGCATAGGACTACCGAAAAGGAAGGTGCGCTTTATATGACGGGCATCAATCCCCACATAATCCAATTTTTCAAGCTTAATCGGCTTTGGGATCTATTCCAGGAAAGTATTTTTGAAGACGTAAACCAGATATTTGCGGTTTTAGAGAAAAAAACGACTTTACCTCCTTTTTACTTTATCATAGAGTCTGAAATCAGATTCGTACTTGTCAGCCTGTTCGGAAGACTGGATGCTGCACAAATGTCAATTTTTGATATTGACTCAATTATCAGGGATATAGGGGATATGAATTGTATCTTGAATTTAGGCAAGCTGGACTTCGTTGACAGTTCCGGCATTGTTTTTTTTCTGAAAATTCAAAAACATATTTCAAGCCGGGGCAATACCTGCCTTCTTTGTGAACTTACTGATAATGTTCAGCAGATGTTTCGAATAACCAAACTGATCCGGCTATTTCAAATTGTTTCTGATATCTCTTCAGCAAAGAAGGAACTGATGAAATAGACGGCATCCTTCATTCACCAGTTTACACTTTTTTAAAAAAGTGTGTATTATCGAATCGAATTGAATGCCGATGTCGAAACTGGAAATTAGAAATTTGAAATTAGGTAACGCATCTACATTCTTGTATTTCCCCCAATTTCTAATTTCAAGTTTCAAATTTCACTACCAAAATACAAGATCAGCAAAGTGTAAACTACTTTTGGGATAATATGAAGGATGCCAAATAGACAGCATTTATTGTGCATTGCATGGGGCGGAATCATACATAATATGGTTGATTTAGTTTTGTGGAGAATTGAGCAATGATTGTACCAATTATTTTATGCGGCGGCTCAGGTACCCGTCTTTGGCCGCTATCTCGTGAGGCTTATCCTAAGCAATTTTATTCACTGGTGGAAGATGAAACTCTGTTACAGTCAACCATCAAACGCCTGTCCGGTCTCCCGAATTGTGAAACACCTTTGCTGGTTTGTAACAATCAGCATCGTTTTCTGGCAGCTGAGCAGATGCGCCGGATTGGCGTGGAGTCTCCATCCATTCTGTTGGAGCCGGTAGGGCGAAATACCGCGCCGGCAGTTGCCTGTGCCGCCTTGAGTCTGACACAACAGAAAGATGATCCTGTGCTGTTTGTGTTACCGGCTGATCATATCATTACCGACATCCAGGCATTCGGCCAGGCTGTTGAAACCGGTGCTTTGTTAGCCGAACAGGGGAAGCTGGTGACTTTTGGCATCATACCCACAGCACCTGAAACAGGCTATGGCTACATCAAGGCGTCAGACCGTCTGGATACCGGCAATCCGGTTTTTCAGGTAGATCGTTTTGTGGAAAAGCCGGATCTTGATACGGCTCAAGGTTATATTGAGTCCGGAGAGTACTATTGGAACAGCGGGATGTTCATGTTCAAGGCCGGTCGCTATCTTGAGGAACTGGAGCAATTTGCCCCGGAGATGCTCTATGCATGCACTGCGGCCTACGAAAAGATCGTACAGGATCTGGATTTTTTGCGTCTTGATGCCAAGGCGTTTGCTGAATGCCCAAGTGACTCTGTTGATTATGCAATCATGGAGAAAACGGATAGTGCTGTTGTTGTGCCATTAGATGCAGGCTGGAGTGACCTTGGTTCCTGGGCGTCACTGTTAGAACTGGGTCCCCGCGATCAAGATAAAAATGTGGTCCTTGGGGATGTGGTGACAAAGGACGTCAACAACTGTTATCTGCGGAGTGAGGCACGATTGCTGACTGCCGTGGGTGTAAAAGACCTGATAGTGGTGGATACCTCTGACGCCCTGCTTGTTGTTCATAAAGACCATGTCCAGGATGTTAAGGCCATTGTAAACCGGTTAAAGGCATCAGGACGAGAGGAATCCATAAGCCATCGCAAGGTCTATCGACCCTGGGGGGCATATGAGAGCATAGATGTGTCTAAACGCTTCCAGGTAAAACGGATCACGGTGAAACCTGGTGGGGTCCTTTCTTTGCAGATGCATCATCACAGGGCAGAGCACTGGATTATAGTCAGAGGTACTGCCAAGGTTACCCGGGGCGATGATGAGTTATTACTGACAGAGGATCAATCCACCTATATCCCGTTGGGGACAAATCATCGTCTGGAAAACCCGGGTGTGATTCCCCTGGAGTTGATAGAGGTTCAGACCGGCAGCTATTTGGGAGAGGACGACATCATAAGGTTAGAGGATGTATATGGGCGCTGATCTTGTATGTTTCATGGCCTATGATATACGCGGCCGCATTCCTGATCAATTGAATGAGGACATCGCCTTTCGGATTGGCAGGAGCTATGCTGAATTTCTCAAGCCTAAACAGATAGTGGTGGGACGTGACGTTCGACTCTCCAGCGAGTCTCTTTGTGATGCCCTCAGCCAGGGCCTGATGGAAAGCGGCGTGAACGTGTTCGATATCGGTCTGTGTGGTACAGAGGAAATATACTTCGCCACTTTTCACCATCACCTGGATGGCGGAATCATGGTAACTGCAAGTCACAACCCCAGGGACTTTAACGGCATGAAGCTGGTGCAGAAAGGAGCACGGCCTATAAGCGGTGACACCGGTCTTCATGAAATACGCCGGCTGGCGGAACAGGGTTTATTCCCCCCGGCGGAAAAACCAGGACAGCGCAGGGCATTGGTCAACCGGCCCGACTATATCAGGCATCTGTTGCACTATGTGGACATACCAAAGCTTAAACCACTCAAGATCGTAATCAATTCCGGTAACGGCTGCGCAGGTCCGGTGATGGACGCCCTGGAGCCCCATCTGCCCTTTGAGTTCATTAAGGTCCAGCACCAGCCTGACGGGACCTTTCCCAACGGAATTCCAAACCCACTGTTGCCGGAGAACCGTTCAGTTACCAGCAAGGCCGTTCTCTCTTCAGGGGCTGATTTGGGTATTGCCTGGGATGGAGATTTTGACCGTTGCTTCTTTTTTGACGAAAAAGGCCGTTTTATCGAGGGTTATTACATTGTAGGTCTGCTGGCCGAGGCATTTCTGGCAAAAAAACTAGGAGAAAAGATCATCCACGATCCACGGTTGACCTGGAATACTATTGATGTCGTGACCAGTGTAGGCGGCATACCCATTCAGAATAAGACAGGGCATGCCTTTATAAAGGAGCGCATGAGGTCTGAAGACGCGGTTTACGGTGGCGAGATGAGCGCTCATCATTACTTTCGGGATTTTGCTTACTGTGACAGTGGTATGATCCCATGGCTATTAATTACAGGACTGATGAGTCAGAAGGAACAGCCACTGTCAGCCATGCTCGATGAACGTATCGCCTTGTATCCAGCCAGTGGAGAGATCAACCGGCGGCTGGATGATCCTTTAGCTGCTATTGCCCGCGCACAAAAGGTCTATGGACCCCAGGCCCATAGCATAGATGAAACCGACGGTATAAGCATGGAGCTGGATGGTTGGCGCTTCAATCTGCGCTGTTCCAATACCGAGCCGGTGTTGCGCCTGAACGTAGAATCCAGAAGGGATGTTGATTTGATGCAGGAGAAAACAGCAGAGTTACTGGCGCTGATCGAGACCAGTGGATGATAAAGTCCTATAAGGACATAAAAGCAGAATCCCAAGCCAAGGAAATGCAAAATGAAAATAGAGTCTTTTGAAAAAAATAGGGTTTTGGTTATAAGACTACGGGAAAATAGACTTGATGCAGGCATTATAAATGATTTCAAATCCGAATTGGCTGAATTCGTGGCAAATGGAAATGTGAATCTGGTTATCAATTTATCAGATGTTGATTTAATCGACAGCTCCGGGCTGGGGGTATTGATCTCTGCCTTAAAGGCAATCGGAACCCGGGGGGAAATTAAATTATGTGAATTAATGAAAAATGTAAAATCGGTCTTTGAAGTAACCCGTCTAAATAAGGTCTTTGCTATATATGATTCGGAAAAAGAGGCCTTGGATAGCTTTAACAGTAATTGAGCGGTTAGCCTTTAGCTGTTAGCTATTAGCTTAATGATTACAGAATGTTTTGCTATTATAAATTTTCACCCAATGGGTGTTATTTCCAATTAATGTAATGCCTTGATTTTCCAAAGCTAAACGCTAATGGCTAACAGCTAATCGCTCAATTTAGTTATCACAACCTTGGCAAATGTGGGTGAGGACGTCTCATGGCATGGATAATCTCAC
>CBETWD010000062.1:0-11845 GCA_965539945.1 uncultured bacterium | reverse complement strand
CCAATACCGAACATTCAACGGCTATTTAGGTTGAAGGCTGAAGTATACTGATATCCCGCCTCCTGCAATAATTAGCAGCCTTTCTTCCGGGTCATAAGTCTGTTTCTTCATCTTTTCCCATTCAATATTCGATGTTGGACGTTCGATGTTCGATGTTCATTAGTACATCCGGTGCAAAAATAACTTAGCGCTTACGCCCCTGAACCCTGAACCTCTGAACCCATAAACCCTCATCTCATCAATCCCTAATACTCTTTCCAGTCAGGGCGAAAAACAGGTCTTGCAGGCTGGAACATCCAGGAGTCTGGTTGATCAGTTTTTGTGGATTGCCTTGGGCAATGCTTTGCCCATTGTCAATGATGACAACAGAAGAGCAAAGAAATTCTGCCTCTTCCATGTAATGGGTCGTATAGATCATGGACGTTCCGGTATTCTTGAGCAATGCGAGTTTTTCCAGGATCATATTCCGTGACTGAGCATCAATGCCGACGGTCGGCTCGTCAAGAAAAAGGAGCCGGGGCCTGCTCAAAATGCCTGCAGCCAGATTGGCACGACGCTTCATCCCCCCGGAAAAAGTAAAGACCTGCTCGTCACCCCTTTCTTTTAACCCAACCAGATCAAGGTTTTCCCAAATCCTGTTTTCAAGTTGTTGACCACGCAAGCCATACAGCCGGCCGAAATACCGCAGGTTTTCCCGTGCGGTCAGATTAGGATAAAGGGCAATTTCTTGTGGTACAAGACTCAGAAACTTCTTTGCTTCATTCGGATATCTGACGATATCAATCCCGTAAATAGTTATGCTACCCCTGGTAGGCCGTAGCAAAGTACTCATAATGGAGATGGCCGTGGTCTTTCCGGCTCCGTTGGGGCCCAAAAGCCCAAAGATTTCTCCTTGGTTTATGGAAATATTAAGACCATTAAGCGCGGGACTGGATGACCCCTTATAGACTTTTACCACTTCCCGGGCAACAAGGGCCTTTTCCGCAATAAGCTCCTGGCCGAACTCAGTTTGTTCTGTCATGCTTTACGACGCTCCCGGACGAAAATCTGCTGATAAGGTCTGCCAAATTCCTGAACAGCTCATCTTCCTGGTTGGCGCAGTCACGCAAGATGTCAGCCATGGCAGGATATGTATTTCCTTCTAACGCCCGTCCTTTGCAGTTACGCACGCCAAATAATGCAAATTCGCGCCACCGATCGCCAATTTCCGTCATCTTTCTGGAAATATTGAGTAGTCGCTTATCTCCAAGAATTTCCGCGGCCTCTTGTAAAAAGGCCGCATAGATAAAACGAAATCCAGCGCCGCCAGTGCCGATCTCTTCCTGCATCCTGATAATGTGTCCGATATTAAGGGAGGCCCTGGATTCCCCCAGTTTTTCCGGCCAGTTTTCAATCCGGCCGGCCAAAAAACGGATACCTCTGACCCCGATGAGGGGAAAAGGGATCTTCAGCATGGTCTTGCATACATCTTTTATGCCCCTGACAATAGCCGTGGCGATATCGACATGATCCGGCACACGGGCCAGGTAGTACATCTTTCCCTTTGGGGCCAGGGCACCCTGGGCAAAACGCGCCTTCATCAGGTCCGTACGGGAACAGACAACCGGCTCGTCAAATACAGGGTCGCTAACAAGATATTCAGTGCCCTCCTTACCATAAACGATGATATTGTGAGCATTAAAATGGAACCTGAGCGCCGGAGGAAAGTATGGAAGCCAGTAGACGCCGGTCTGCATTCCAACCGGAATCCCTTGGTCAATAATACGGTCAAGGGCATTCATGGCCTTTTCCGGGTCCCGGAATTTGTGCCTCTTGGTCTGAACTCCAAGCCCTTTGGTCACTCGTTTAAGGATTTGTCCAGTAGCACCACGAAATGTCGTTAATGGCAGCCCATTGATCCTGATAAAAGGGAAGTAGCCGAAAAACAGCGCCGCGCCTATGCCAAAGGCCAAGGCCTCAGAGATATTTATACCATGGTGAGAAAGGAGATTTGCAGTAACCCCACTTTCGCAGTGGGCCGATTGCCGATGTATAAAATTGATTTTCAGGCTATTTGGGGCCATTATCAAGATCAAGACTTGAAAATTCCGGAATGTCAAAAAGCTGCTCTGTGGAAACATTGAAAATTTTGGCATATCGTTCCAGGATGGAGACCTTAAGACGCCTGAATACAGCGGGTTTGAGATGCCGCCTCACTCTCCAGCGAGACAGGCGGACATATTTGGCCAGAAGATTGGTATCCATCTGGTTTTTTACCATGTAATATGCCAAAGGGCTCAGCTCCTGGGCATGTATCCGTTTTATCACATCGGCCACCTGTTTACTTATGAGTTCCCATGCCTGTTTATTGGCAATATTGGCTGGTTCCCAGCCGACGCTCGGAGCTAAAACATAACTGCCATCATCGTCGATCGCATAACTGATCTCATGCCACCCATCCAATATGTCGCCATCCTGGGGGATGTTCTTTTTTAGCATTGACTAATACTTACCCTAACCTGGATAAACCGGAATAGTGCCTAAAGTGAACTAAACTCAATTAACTTGATAGTATAGGAATTTCCATTTTTTGACAGGATCAACAGGATAATCAGGATAAATGAAAATCATGTAAATCTTGTTCATCCTGTCAGAGAAGTCCCGCCGCCGGCGGCTAAGTTCATAGTATGCGTTGACAGTACTATCAATTCCTGCAATTGTACACCTGCTTTAGTTGGTGGATCTTTAAACTATAAACAATTTTCTGTGGCTGTCTCGGACCTTGTAAAATGATATAGGTGTAACAATGTGTCTGCTACTTTTATTGAAACGTTTTTGGTCTAAACTCCGATCACCAGTCTCCTGCCTTACCTTATTTTTGACAATTGCAACCTGTCTCTTGCTGGGAGGATGTGCGGCCTCACAACTCGACATGTCTGTCAAGAGTATGGTTCCAGTTCCTTCCGATGCGGATACTGCCAAGTCCCCTTTGCAGATCGTTTTGGGAGTTGATAATTTTGTGGACCTCAGACCCCAGACCCGTGGCAGTGACAACAAGAAATGGATGGGTTTCATACCGGGCATTTTGTGGATCGAAATCAGCTCCGACATACCTGAGATCTATACGGCATTTTCTCCGTTCAACTCCAGGCCCTTTAATTTTAACATTGCCCGGGCAATAGCCGATATAACAGGTCAGTCAGGCCTGTGCCGTACGGTAGTCTTCCTGCCTGAAGATCCATACAATCATATAGATTATCGTTTGGAGGGAGTGTTGCGTCGCAGCCTTGTTGAAGAAACAGGTTACTACTACGGCTCAGGAATATATGCTTGGGTTACCCGAATATTCGGCCTTCCTTATGTGTCATATAATATGGAATTAGAAGTGGACCTGAGGCTACGTTCCATGACCACGAATGATGTCTTGTGGAAAGGGACAATAGCAGGAACAAGGGAGGACAAATACCACAATGTTTACGGTCTGGCCAAGGGCATAGATGGCAAGCATCTAATAGCATATAATTTTTCACAAATTATGGCTGAGCAACTGCCCGACATATTATCAGGTCTGAGAAAGGCCTTGGAAACTGAAAAAAATGAACATCGAACATCGAACGTCCAACATCGAACATCGAATAGGAAAAAATAAAGAAACAGAAGTATGACCCGGGAAAACGGCTGATCGAGTATTCGGATATCCGTTTTTCATTCGACGTTGGACGTTCGACGTTCGATGTTGGACGTTCGTCTTTTAACATGAACCTTTGAACCCTTACAGAAAGGTAATCCTGAACGGTGAACTCTGAACCTGTAAACAGAGAGGATTTGGCTATTACAGGGAGTGCCCCACGCAGGTGGGGGCGTATGGACCTGCTTAGCCGTATGGCTGTAGTAGCGGTAGGACGTGTTTTCTGTGACTCTGATCTCTTGGATAGGCAGACCAACAAGATACACAGCGCCAATATAGTGGGTCTTGTTTCCGTGACCAAGTGGGGATCATTAATAACTGACCTTGCCTTCTGTGAAACACTGGGGCAAGGCCCGGAGCTGGCAAGCCCTACCGTTTTCAGTTACACCCTGCCAAACATCGCGATTGCTGAAGCCGCCGGCCATTTTGGACTGACAGGTCCTGTCTACTCGATTTTTGCCGAGCATGACCTTATGGAAAAAGTCGAACAAGAAGCTATTTTCTGGTTATCCAACCATCCGGAAATCTCTGCCATGGTGGCAGGCCGACTGGATATTCCTCCTTCTTATGCTGAAGAAAAAGCACCTGTTGCGGAATTCCATATTGTGAACGAAAAATGCCGCATCTGACCCTTATCTATCCACATTGGCCCAAACTGCCGGAACAGACAGAGTTTCATCTGCCCCCGCATGGGCCGGTATGCCTGGCTGCCAGCATACCGGAAGAGTACAATATATGTTTCATAGATGAAAATGTGGATACTCTGGACTTGGAGGCCGGGACAGATCTGGTGCTTTTGTCCATGATGCTGACCAGTCAATTGCCCAGAGGATTTGAGATCGCTGCCGGATACCGTGAAAAAGGTGTCCGGGTTATTGCAGGCGGTATTAGCGCCATGCTTCATGCTGAAGAGGTTGCTGAACATGTTGACAGTCTTTTTCTGGGAGAGGTTGAAGATGGACGTCTTGCCAAAGTATTAGCGGACTGGGAAAAAGGATGTCTGAAACCGGTCTATGACTATTTCCTCGACCATCCTCCGATTGAAAGCATAGGTCCGGCCAGACGGGAGATTCTCAACCAGGAGCGTTATACGTATCGGGGTATACGGATGGTGGATCTGGTCCACGCATCCAGAGGATGCAGGTTTAACTGTTTTCCATGTTCCACAGCATATCTTGGAGGCAGGCAATTCCGCCCTCGCCCTATTGATACTGTAATGAAAGAAATCGATAATATTGACAACAACCGGTTATTCCTGGTGGACAACTCTCTTGCGCAGGATAGGAAATGGGTCCTGGATCTCTTTGCCGCCTTGAAGCCTTTAAAGAAAAAGTGGATCAGCCATCCCATCCTGGACGAAGAGGACGTAATCGCTAAGGCAGCAAAGGCGGGTTGCTGGTATGTGTACCAGGCCGTCTTTGACACCTCGGAAGTAATTCGTCACCGTGTCCGGCGGCTGAAGGATCACGGCATTGGCGTGGAGGCGGCAGTCCTGCTGGGTACGGATAACCAGGATGAAGACTATATTAAACGTCTGGTGGATTTTCTTCTGGAGATCAATGTGGATATGGCGGAATTCAGCATCCTGACTCCCTTTCCCCATACTCCGATCACTGCACTGTTCGAGCGGGATAATCGAATCCTCCACCGCGAGTGGAAGCGCTATACCACGGCCGAGGTCTGTTTCCGGCCCAAGCACATGACCCCGGATAAGCTTCAGCAAATGTATCACTATGCATGGAAGGCATTCTTCCAGGATATGTCGCAGTCCCTGCGTATGGCCCGTCTTTTCCAACAGGTAATCCGAAAAGAGCTGGCAGACAACACCTATGAATCCTTAAACCTTTCCCCTGATCGCCGCAAACGTATCCGTGCCAAAGGTGAAGTCCGTGGGGCTTGATTGTCTCTTAGTTGCCGACAACCAGGTGATCACACCCTACCCGGTCTATCCATTAGGTATTGCCCATCTTGCAGGGGCTTTAGAGGCCGCGGGCCACCAGCCATACCAGTTCGATCTGCTGGGCCATGGGGGTCTCAAGGCCTTGGCCCGTCGGCTTTCGGCATCACCGCCTGATCTGGTTGCCCTCTCCATTCGCAACCTCGACACAGTTGACAGCACCGCACCGGACAATTTTATTCCCAAGGCCCAAGAGACTATGGCCCTGATTCGCCGCTTTTGCCGCGCCCCTGTAGTGGTGGGCGGGCCGGCTTTTTCCATCATGCCGGAGGCCATCATAGAGCTTTTTCAGGCAGACTACGGCGTGGTAGGGGAGGGAGAGATAATACTTCCATGGCTTGCAGATTGTCTGGAAAGGGGTGCTCCACCAGATGAGCGCATCTTCAGGGCCAAACCAGCCGATGCACCGTGGCAACCTGTACGGTATGATTCTTCAATTGCAGACTATTACCTGGGCTTGGGGGGCATGCTCAATGTGCAGACCAAGCGAGGGTGTCCGCACAGGTGCGCTTATTGTTCCTATCCGGGTCTTGAGGGAAATCGTCTTCGACTTCGAGACCCTGAGGCCGTGGTTGATGACGTGATGCGCATTACCAGGGATATGGGTGCCCGTTATATCTTTTTTACTGATGCGGTTTTCAATGACGGGCAGGACCATTGTCTTCAGGTGGCGGAGGCATTGATCCGATCCGGAAACACTACTCCCTGGTGTGCCTTTTTCAGACCTAAGAATGTATCAAGAGACGGGCTCAAACTCCTCAAGCAAGCCGGGCTCGTTGCCATGGAAATGGGTACTGATGCCGCTGCAGACCAGACCCTCAGCGCCCTTAACAAGGGGTTTGCTTTTGACGAAGTCATAGCCACCAACGACCTGGCTGCCGCACTCGGCATTTCCTGTGCCCACTTCATTATATTCGGAGGCCCTGACGAAGATGACAAGACGGTACTAGAGGGATTGGCCAATCTGGAAAGACTGAAGGAGTCTGTTGTGTTTGCCTTTACAGGCATTCGCATCTTACCCGGTACTCCTATCCACGAGCGAATTCTGAGGGAAGGTACGCTGGATGCAAGCCAACCGCTCCTGGAGCCGTTTTTTTATTTTTCTCCAAAGATTCGACGTGAGAGATTGGAACACCAAATCAAGACTGCATGGGCCGGACGTATCGATCGAGTCTATCCCTGTTCGATTATGGACAAAAAAATCCGTTACTTGCATGAACGGGGCCATGTCGGCCCTATGTGGGACATGTTGATCCGCAGACCCCGCACAAAATGAACCATCGCCTTCTTCACACCCTTCTGGTCATTCCTGTTTATAACCACGGCCCAACGCTGCGGTCCGTGGTGGAAAGGGCCTTGAATGCGGGCTGGCCGGTGCTCGTGGTTGATGACGGGAGTACTGATAGGGGACCGGACCGGATCACAGACCTCCCGTGCAGGCTTCACCGTCTTCCCCACAATCAGGGCAAAGGCTCAGCCATACTCACAGGGGCCAGGCTCGCGGCACAATGGGGCTACGATACCATTGTTACCGTGGATGCAGATGGACAACTGGACCCTGAGGACGCGGCGCGATTGGTGGAAACTGCAACCGCACAGGACCGGCCGGCTATTGTAGTCGGGACCAGATTGATGACCCGTGATACAGCCCCCGGGGCCAGCCTTTTTGGCCGCGCCTTTTCAAACTTCTGGGTGAGACTCGAGTGCGGTCTGGACCTGCCGGACACTCAAAGCGGTTTGCGCCTTTATCCTGTGGAATTTTTGCTCCATCTTCCAGTCCGGACCCGGCGTTATGATTTTGAGGTCGAAGTCCTGGTCCGGGCTGCATGGGCCGGTATCCCTATCCTTCCCACACCTGTCCGGGTGCATTATCCCAGCGAGGGAAAACGTATATCTCATTTCCACCAGTGGAAAGATAATCTTCGCCTGACCATACTCCATACGCGCCTGATTCTCAGGGCCCTGAATCCCCGGCCACACCGGCGTCTTGTAGACCGGATGGCCCCGTCAGTTATGGACATATCTCTTTTTCATCCGATTCGACTGGTCAAACAGATCTGCCAGGAGCACAGTACACCAGTTCAGCTCGGAATCGCCGCATGGATGGGGCTGTTTCTTGGGGCCCTTCCCCTCATCGCCTGCCATACCATTGTCATAGTCTATGTCACACACAGGCTACATCTTAACAAGCCTGCTGCTGTTGCGGCCAGCCAGTTATGCTGCCCGCCTGTGGTCCCGGTGATATGTATTGAGACAGGCTACTTCATGCGTAACGGCCACCTGCTGCTGGAACTGTCATTGGATACCACGGTCTACCAGCTTCATCAAAGGTTGCTGGAATGGCTCATGGGCTCTCTTATCGTCGGGCCGTTACTGGGCCTTGCAGGAGGCCTTGCTACTTACTTTGTTGTCCGCTGGTTGCGGACCCGGGGGGCTACGGAGTGCGATACGTAGATCCTCGTTTTCAAAAGACTGTCTTGAAAAGGTTGGAGGCCCTTGGCCATGGCATTTTTTACCTCATCCTGCGAATAGCCGGTCAGCCAGGGGCTTATGCTTTACTGGTTCCTGTGGTTTTGACTTACGTCTCCGCCGGTCGCCGAATTCACCAGTTGACTTCTCCCTATCTCCAGAGACGTTTCCCGAAACACAACCTGGTAGAACGCTGGCAAGATACCTTTAGAATAGTCCATTCCTTTGGACAGGTCCTGGTGGACAGGGCATGGCTGGGCCTCAATAGATCTGCCCGGCTACATTGCAGCCTCGATGGGTGGGACACTATCTTAGGACTTATAGAGCAGAGAAAAGGCCTGGTACTTCTCACAGCACATGTTGGGAACTGGCAGGTTGCCCTGGCCCATCTCAAGGATCTACCTGTACCGGTACACGCCTTGATGCATTATGAGGAAGAGGTCGTGGCAAAACACTATTTCGATCTGCGGGGCGAGTCATGCCCGTTCCGGATCATCAAGACCGACGGCTTTCTCGGGGGTGTGGTTGAGGCCACTGCGGCCATTCAGAGAGGCGAAGTCGTGACTATCATGGGAGATCGTCTGGCAGGAGGTCCTAGCGCCACTGTCAAGTTCCTTGACTCTCAGGTACGATTTCCTGCTGGTGTTTATAGGCTGGCGGCCGCTACAGGGGCCCCCATAGCAGTTCTCTTTGCAGCCAAGACCGGCAGGCAGAGCTACCATCTTCGGGTATGGGACGTGTTTCATCCGTCCTACCGTAACCGAAAATACCGCGAGGAGGACCTGACGGCCTGGACCAGCCGTTTCAGCAAGGCACTTGAGGCCTACGTTACCAAATTTCCGTACCAGTGGTATAATTTCTATGATTTCTGGAACCAGTAGGTAGTGCCTGAACGGAAAGACCGTTCAGGCACAATTGTGAATTCTAAATTCTAAATTTTGAATTAAAAAAGAAAGTAACCTTAATATGTTAATTGTCCCTGAACCAAACTGAGAAAACAAAATTTGGAATTTTCGGCCAAGCACTGGTTATAGTGTTACTACCTTGATGACCTGATCTCATCGTGATATAGGACACCTACCCCAAAACGGAGCTGCAAACATATGGACCAGTTGAAGCAACAACTGAAAGAGATGATTGTTCAAGACCTTAATCTGCCGGACGTTAAACCTGAAGACATGGACGACAAGGCCCCACTGTTCGAAGAAGGTCTTGGACTGGACTCCTTGGACGCCGTAGAGCTGGTGGTCCTGCTGCAAAAGCGCTTTGGGGTACAGATAGCGGATATGGACGAGGGAAAAGAGGCCTTTGTCTCTATAGAGGCTCTTGCCCGGTTTGTTAAAGCACAGCAAGGGAATACCTCTAAGAGTACAGGTA
Source organism: uncultured bacterium (assembly GCA_965539945.1). GTDB lineage: Bacteria > Desulfobacterota > Dissulfuribacteria > Dissulfuribacterales > UBA3076 > UBA3076. Next base: position 2,375 of record CBETWD010000062.1, on the reverse strand, counting down.
CTTCCGTTTCTGCAACCTGAGGTATTACGACACATGAATTGGTAAACATGTATGTCCCCACCTGCCCAGTCACCAGATCACTCAATCACTAAAAAACGAGCATACCAAAATACCAAGTCATCCGTGGCCATTACCGGCATGGGATGTATCTCGGCTGCAGGAACTGATACAAAGAGTCTATGGATAAACATAAATAAGAGCACGACCCGCTGCAGCGAGGACAACTATCTCATTTCATACAGCAAAAACATCTCTGCTTTTTAATAACAAAGTCACCGATAAAAAGGTAGTCCAGCCCGGTCCTGTTAAATGTCCTAATAGCGTCTTCGGGTGAACAGACTATCGGTTCATGAAGATTGAAACTGGTATTAAGTAGGACCGCGTATCCTGTGAGTTTTTCAAATTCTATGAGAAGAGAATATAACAGTGGATTCATTTCCTCTGTCACAACCTGAATGCGTGCGCTGCCATCCACGTGTACGATCGCTGCGAGGTCATTTCTATATTCATCTTTTACACTGACGGTCATAAGCATGTAATACATCGGAGATGACAATGGCGTGTTGATCCCGAAATATTTTGCAGCGGCTTCAGGCGTTGCGACAGGAGCGAATGGACGAAATGATTCTCTTTTCTTGATATCGCTGTTGATACGGTCGCGAACCGATGTGTTGAAGGGGGCTGCGAAGATGGAACGGTTACCCAGAGCCCGCGGGCCGCACTCAAGCCTTCCCTGGAACCATCCGATGATTTTCTCTTCTGCGAGGAAATCTGCAGCGTTACAACTTACATCGCTGCATTTTGAAAATGTTATACTGTTACTTTTAAGGGCATTTTCGATCTCATCGTTGTTGTATTGTGGCCCCTGATAGGGGGAAAAGAATAGTGTAGGTTTTCTTGCATTTCTTTTAATGAATGCGCTGTACAGTGCAGCACCGGCAGCGCCGCCGCAATCGGAAGGAAAAGGAGGAATAAAAATATTTGAATAGTATCCAGTATCTTCAATCGCCTTGTTGATATCGCAGTTAAGGAATGTGCCCCCGGCAAGGCAGAGATTTGCACATCCGCTTTTACGCGTATTTTCAACAATATGTAATACGGTCCGTTTCACAGCCTCCTGCATACTTGCAGCAATATCCATGTGGTTCTGTTCTATTTTATCGTATCTATCACGACGTTTCCCAAGCCTTTCTGACACGATTCCATCGATATAGTTCCAGAAACCCATACATCTGGCATTGATCTTGTATTTTCCGTTCTTTTTCAGGATTGTTATTTCATTAAAGAATTTTCGATGGATGTCACTACCGAATGAGGCAAGTGCCATCGTGGTTCCTTCCTGGAAATCACTGAAGCCAAGATATCTCGTAAAATTCCCGTACATTATTCCAAGGGAACTTAAAATTGGAATATGCCAGTTTTCTGTGATGGTGCCGTCCTTTATGCTGTAACAGGATGTCGCCCGATCATCACCATGTCCGTCGATAACGATGATGTCTGCTTCTTCAAATCCCGAAATACAGAAGGATGAGGCTGCGTGGGCAAGATGATGCGGAACATATTCCACAGGGCATAAAAGTGATCTGCCGAATGCCTGGCGAATATGCTTTTTAAGCAGGATGGAGGCAAAGATCGTTGAGAAATTCTTGGGAGGTCTGTTGTATTTCCTGACCTTTAAATAAAGCGGTGGCAGAGATGCCTTTTTACATTCTTCCAGAAGGGATTTCCACGGATCCCAGTTGAAAGAAACAAGATCCACATCCTCCAGGCCTATACTGGCGGCATTGAGTACATATTTCAATGCATTTTCCGGGAACGCATTTGTGTGTTTGCTTCTGTTAAAGCGTTCTTCTTCAACATTGGCAATAAATTTGCCGTCCTTTATCAGGCAGGCAGCAGAGTCATGTACGAATGCGGATATTCCAAGTATATTCATGTTTTTGTCAGAAAAGGTATGAGATTATCGAAAGATAACATAGTTTTTTGTAATTTCTCAATAGGTCGGGGTACCAGTCACTGGATTCCCGCCTTCGCAGGAATGACGATTGGTGTGAGCGCCTGTCATTCCGACGAAAGCTGGAATCCATTGGATAGTCACAAAATATGATTTACCCTGACTTGTTGAGAAGTTACAGTTTTTCCTGATTATAACGGATTTCAAGAAACCGTAACTTCTCAATAAGTCCGGGCAGTCAATGATTTCAATAGGTTATATACAGAAAATGTAACTTCTCAATAAGTCTGGGCGGAATCATGGTATCTCGATTTTTACCGCTTCCCTATGAAACCTCCATAAGTTTTTTGAGTGACACCTACATTTGTTGAAAAAAAGGCGGGACACAGTGGCTTGAATAGATTATGATTGATTTATGGCT
>CBETWD010000061.1:0-11963 GCA_965539945.1 uncultured bacterium | reverse complement strand
GGTGAATACGTTCCCGGGCCTTGTACACACCGCCCGTCACACCACGAAAGTTGGCTGTACCAGAAGTCGTTGGGCTAACCCGCAAGGGAAGCAGGCGCCCAAGGTATGGTCAGTGATTGGGGTGAAGTCGTAACAAGGTAGCCGTAGGGGAACCTGCGGCTGGATCACCTCCTTTCTAAGGAGAATATGGTCAACCTGCTTATCAGGCTACTATTCAGTTTTGAGAGATCAGGAAGGGTCTTGTTTATTTGTTCTTTGAATGCGTTAATAAACGGTGTGCTGCCGGAAAATGGACTAAGGGCCTATAGCTCAGTTGGTTAGAGCGCACGCCTGATAAGCGTGAGGTCGATGGTTCAAGTCCATCTAGGCCCACCAGATAGAACTGAAAGCTGGTGGCTGAAAGTCAGGGTTAGATAAGATATCAGTTTCTTTGTGCTTTGGACTTTTAGCTTATAACTGACTTGGGGGGTGTAGCTCAGTTGGGAGAGCACCTGCTTTGCACGCAGGGGGTCATCGGTTCAAGTCCGTTCACCTCCACCACAGCAGAGTGCAACAGTTGTAAAAACAGTTTAGTTATATTCATTGGTTGTCTCGAAAACACATGATAACATGTGTTTTCGATGGAGCTAGTGAGCTCTATAATGCTCTTTGATAAATAAATATGGATAAATAGATACTGAAAGACTATGTGCCTTTAGGATGATCAATTTATGGTCAAGCTACTAAGGGCAGACGGTGGATGTCTTGGTATCGGGAGGCGATGAAGGACGTAGTAAGCTGCGATAAGCCTCGGGGAGCCGCAAACAGGCCGTGATCCGGGGATTTCCGAATGGGGGAACCCACCTGGGGTTATACCTAGGTATCTATAGCTGAATACATAGGCTATAGAGGCGAACCAGGAGAATTGAAACATCTTAGTATCCTGAGGAAAAGAAAGCAAAAGCGATTCCCTGAGTAGCGGCGAGCGAAATGGGAACAGCCCAAACCAGAAGGCTTGCCTTCTGGGGTTGTGGGACCGCAATGTGGGATGCAGAGGGTTAGCAGAACAGGCTGGAAAGCCTGGCCATAGAAGGTGATAGCCCTGTACGCGAAAGCCCGAAGCACCCTAGCGGTATCCCGAGTACCGCGGGACACGTGGAACCCCGTGGGAAGCTGGGAGGACCATCTCCCAAGGCTAAATACTACCCGATGACCGATAGTGAACCAGTACCGTGAGGGAAAGATGAAAAGTACCCCAGTGAGGGGAGTGAAATAGTACCTGAAACCGTCTGCTTACAAGCGGTCGGAGTCTCGCTTAGGCGAGGTGACGGCGTGCCTTTTGCATAATGAGTCAGCGAGTTACTTTCTGTGGCAAGGTTAAGCCGTTAGGTGTAGCCGTAGCGAAAGCGAGTCTTAATAGGGCGTTCAGTCGCAGGGAGTAGACCCGAAGCCGAGTGATCTATCCATGGCCAGGGTGAAGGTGGGGTAACACCCACTGGAGGCCCGAACCATTATCGGTTGAAAACGGTTTGGATGAGCTGTGGATAGGAGTGAAAGGCTAATCAAACTCGGCGATAGCTGGTTCTCCCCGAAATATATTTAGGTATAGCCTCGGATGCTGAGCAACGGAGGTAGAGCACTGGATGAGCTAGGGGCCCCACCAGGTTACCAAACTCAACCAAACTCCGAATACCGTTGTGTGAAGTCCGGGAGTCAGTCTGCGGGTGATAAGATCCGTGGTCAAGAGGGAAACAACCCAGATCGCCGGCTAAGGCCCCAAAATGCATGCTAAGTGGGAAAGGTGGTGGGAACGCACAGACAACCAGGAGGTTGGCTTAGAAGCAGCCATCCTTTAAAGAAAGCGTAACAGCTCACTGGTCAAGTGGTCCCGCGCCGAAAATTTAACGGGGCTTAAGCATGCTGCCGAAGCCGCGGGATTTGTCAATAGACAGATCGGTAGGGGAGTATTCCAGTCGCCGTTGAAGCTGGATCGTGAGATCCGGTGAAGGTTCTGGAAGAGCGTATGCTGACACGAGTAGCGAAAAAGCGGGTGAGAATCCCGCTCGCCATAAGCCTAAGGTTTCCTGAGTAAAGCTCGTCTGCTCAGGGTTAGTCGGTCCCTAAGCCGAGGCCGAAAGGCGTAGGCGATGGAAAACAGGTTAATATTCCTGTACCACCAAATAAGCGTTTGAGTGAAGGGGGGACGGAGAAGGGTAAGCCATCCGGGTGTTGGATGTCCCGGTTTAAGGTTGTAGGCGGAGATCTCAGGCAAATCCGGGATCTTGTTAACGCTGAGAACTGATGACGTGGCCTTTTAGGCCGTAAGTGGCCGATCCCATGCTTCCTAGAAAAGCCTCGTAGCGAGTTTGTTTGGTGACCGTACCGTAAACCGACACAGGTAGGCAGGGTGAGAATCCTAAGGCGCGTGAGATAACCCTGGTTAAGGAACTCGGCAAAATAGCCCCGTAACTTCGGGAGAAGGGGCACCCACATTAGGTGAAGGTCTTCGCGATCGGAGCCGAAGTGGGGCGCAGTGAAGAGGGGGTGGCGACTGTTTACTAAAAACATAGGACTCTGCTAAGCCGTAAGGCGACGTATAGGGTCTGACGCCTGCCCGGTGCCGGAAGGTTAAGGAGAGGTGTTATTCGCAAGAAGAAGCACTGAACCGAAGCCCCGGTAAACGGCGGCCGTAACTATAACGGTCCTAAGGTAGCGAAATTCCTTGTCGGGTAAGTTCCGACCTGCACGAATGGCGTAACGACTGCCCCACTGTCTCAACCAGGGACTCAGTGAAATTGTAGTACCGGTGAAGATGCCGGTTACCCGCGGCTAGACGGAAAGACCCCGTGAACCTTTACTACAGCTTGGCATTGGTTTTTGGGATAGCTTGTGTAGGATAGGTGGGAGGCTTTGAAGCCAGGACGCTAGTCTTGGTGGAGCCAATCTTGAAATACCACCCTGGCTATTCTAGGATCCTAACCTTGGCCCGTTATCCGGGTCAGGAACAGTGCCTGGTGGGTAGTTTGACTGGGGCGGTCGCCTCCTAAAGAGTAACGGAGGCGCGCGATGGTTCCCTCAGGCTGATTGGAAACCAGTCGTAGAGTGTAAAGGCACAAGGGAGCTTGACTGCGAGACATACAAGTCGAGCAGGTGCGAAAGCAGGTCTTAGTGATCCGGTGGTCCCGAATGGAAGGGCCATCGCTCAACGGATAAAAGGTACTCCGGGGATAACAGGCTTATCTCCCCCAAGAGTTCATATCGACGGGGAGGTTTGGCACCTCGATGTCGGCTCATCGCATCCTGGGGCTGAAGCAGGTCCCAAGGGTTTGGCTGTTCGCCAATTAAAGCGGTACGTGAGCTGGGTTTAAAACGTCGTGAGACAGTTTGGTCCCTATCTACCGCGGGCGCAGGAGATTTGAGAGAATCTGTCCCTAGTACGAGAGGACCGGGATGGACGGACCTCCGGTGATCCAGTTATCACGCCAGTGGTATCGCTGGGTAGCTGCGTTCGGATGGGATAACCGCTGAAAGCATCTAAGTGGGAAGCCCACCTCAAGATTAGATCTCCCGTGGCGCAAGCCCCTAAAGCCCCCTTGGAGAAGACAAGGTTGATAGGTCGGAGGTGTAAGGTTGGCAACAGCCTAAGCTTACCGATACTAATCGGGCGTGAGGCTTGACCATATTTTTTCTTTTGATCAACTCTTTGCGCACATGGTAAAACAGTATAATCCATATTTATTTATATTTTTCGAACACCAGTCGGAACACAGTTTCCGGTGGCGATAGCGAGGGGGAAACACCCGTTCCCATCCCGAACACGGAAGTTAAGTCCTTCAGCGCCGATGGTACTGCCCAATATAGGGTGGGAGAGTAGGTCATTGCCGGAATTTATATTTTAGCCCCCATTTTTAATGGGGGCTTTTTTTTGGCCGAAATCACTGAATTTACGTAAAGGATTTTTTCTGTATCGAGATGTTTCCTGTTGACGGGCAAAACGCATGTTGTTAGATTAACTGACGTTAATTCCCCGGTAGCTCAATGGCAGAGCGGGTGGCTGTTAACCACTAGGTTGGCGGTTCGAGTCCGTCTCGGGGAGCCAGAAATAATAAAGGCCGTTTTTCTTAGGAGAAACGGCCTTTTTTTACCGTGAAAATACTTTTTGAATTAGCCACAGACCCACACGGACACATAGATAATTTATCCGCATTTGTTCTTTATTTGACTATGAATGGAATGCGGGCAGAAGTTCTTCTGGGATTTCCTTCAATTTTGGATTTTTGCTATCCTTGTTTGAAAGGACAGGGTTTTTTATCGGCCAATCGATACCGATGGTTGGGTCTGCCCAAAAAATTCCGTACTCATCCCCAGAGGTATAGAAATCAGTACATTTGTACATAACATCAACGCTTTCACTCAGCACGATGAACCCATGGGCATAACCCTCCGGCACAAAAATCTGTCGCCTGTTCTCTGCTGAAAGATGGGTTCCAAACCACTGCCCGAATCTAGGTGAGCCAAGTCGTATGTCCACAACAATATCAAATATTTCCCCTGTTATTACAAATACCAATTTCCCCTGAGCATTTTTCAGTTGATAGTGAAGTCCTCGAAGGATTCCATACTTGGAGTGGGAATAGTTGTCCTGAACAAACACTTTGTCTATGCCCGCCTCTGCATATTTCCTCTGATTGTAAGTTTCCATGAAAAAACCACGGGTGTCTTTGAATACATCCGGATCAATCAGAAAAACATCAGGAAAGGCTGTCTTAGTAAATTTCACCGGTTTTTTCCTCTGAAAGGATCTCCATCAGGTACTTGCCGTAATTATTTTTCAACATATCTTTGGCGAGGTTTCTGAGTTGTCCCTGATCTATATAGCCAAGACGAAAGGCAATCTCTTCAATACATGCAATTTTGAGCCCTTGTCGTTCCTGAATGGCCTGCACAAAATCATTGGCTTGTAAGAGGGACTCATGGGTCCCGGTATCAAGCCAGGCAAATCCCCGTCCCAGAAGTTCAACTCGAAGCCGGCTATGCCGCAAGTATGCCAAATTGACGTCAGTGATTTCAAGCTCTCCACGGGCTGAGGGTTTGAGGCCTTCTGCTATTTCCACTACGTCGTTGTCATAAAAATAGAGTCCGGGAACAGCGTATTTTGATTTGGGTTTTGCCGGCTTTTCCTCAATTCCAACAACATTTCCCTGTTGATCAAATTCGACCACTCCGTAACGCTCAGGATCACGCACCAAATACCCGAAGATAACCCCACCTTTTTCCAAGTTGCTGCATCTCCCGAGTATGTCCGGAAGCCCATGTCCAAAAAATATGTTATCACCAAGGACAAGTGCCACTTTATCACTGCCAATGAATGGCTTTCCAATAATAAAGGCCTGAGCCAATCCCTCAGGGCGCGGTTGTTCTGCATAAGAAATGGAAAGGCCGCATTGTGAACCATCATGAAGCAGTGCCTTGAACCTGGGCAAATCCTCAGGGGTGGATATAATCAGTATCTCACGTATACCTGCCAACATCAGCACTGATAATGGATAATATATCATTGGCTTATCATAAACAGGTATAAGTTGTTTGCTTACCACACGGGTAATTGGGTACAGGCGCGTTCCTGAACCCCCAGCCAGGATTATTCCTTTCATAATCATATCTCTATAAAATTTTATTCTGGTTTTATAGCCATCGCGCCCACTGCCAAATAGCTGAACCCCTTGGAAACCATTTCTTCGAAATCAGGAATCATGCGCCGCCCGTCCATCACAAGGTAAGGTGGTTTAACGCTTTCCTCTATAGTTCGGGAAAGCCCCCGGAATTCTTCACAGTCAGAGGAAACGAAAAGCGCGTGAGATCCTTCCAGTGCCTCTTTGGCTGTATGGAAGTAGTCAATTTTTTCAAAAAGGATATTTTTAGATGTGGAAAACTCGGCCGCTGCAGTCTCAACTGCTAAAGGGTCGTAAGCCTTTATCCTGGCCACCCCTTTCCCCAGTAGAGATTCGATAACTTTGATGGAAGAAGCATCCCGCATGTCGTTTGTGTGTTTCTTGAATGCCAGACCCAATACAGCAATTGTCTTGTTATTGAACTGGAACCCGGCCTCGGTTATGGCCCTGTCAATAAGGTAGACTTTTTGAAATTCGTTAACTTCATAGGAAGCTTCAAGCATCTTCGTGCTTACGTTTACTTTTCGCATTTGATAAATTAATGAAGCGATATCTTTCCCGAAACAACTTCCACCTGCTCCGTTGCTTACGAATGATCCCCAGGTACTTATTCTGTCGTCTGCCGTAACTCCGAGTCTAAGGTCATCTATTTTGACATTGGGGTATTTTTCCCCAATCTTCGCTCCCACGCCGTTCCAAAAAGATATGTAAGTGAGAAGCAGGGTATTGGCAACGTACTTAATTGCCTCCGCAGACTCAGGTGTGGTCTCTATGTATTTTACTCGAACATGATTGACAAATTGGGAATACACCCTGCGAAGAATTTTAAAGTCCTCTTCGTCGTCGCAACCCACGACAACCCGGTCCGGACTTCGTGCCTGAGCGACAGCCGTTCCCTCTGCCAGGAATTCAGGATTTGAAGCAACACCAAAGTTTTTTACACTATGGGTATCCATGATCTCCTGCAGGTGTCGTGCTGTCCCAATAGGTACAGTGCTTTTATTCACAAAAACAATCCTGCGTTTGTCTTTCCTTTTTGCAACTGTCATGGCAATATTTTCAGCCGCGGCATTGTAAAAAGTAAGATTAGTGGAGCCATCCAGATTTGGAGGAGTCGGCAAACACATGAAAATAGCATCAGCACCTTCCATGATTGAGTTCAGATCAGAAGTAAAGAATAGGTATTTGCCAAGTGTTTCCTTGATAATATTAGTCAATCCTGGTTCATTGACGTATCTTTCAATCTCTTCAGTCTGACCGGTTGAAAATGCTTTAATCTTGTCAGCGTCAATGTCATACGCATACACTTCGTGACCATATTCTGAACACACTGCAGCATGGACAAGACCTACATAGCCGGTTCCTGCAACGATGATTTTCATAGTTCCCTCTTTTTGTTATGGGTTTCTACCTTTGTAGAAATGGTTTCTCTATTTATCCTGATCCGCCTCGCATTTCCAGATTTTTCCAGCAAGGTTTTTAATCCACAGATTTCGCAGATTACACGGATTACTTTAATATTACCATCCGGTCAAATAACCTGTCAGACCCACGCATAACCCGACAAATAAATTAATGCCCTTGATTTTGAAAAAATCAAGGCGGGATTCGGCAAGCATAGGCAACATGCCATGACCATCTTGCACCACGGAGCTTGCCAGCAGGATGCTGAAGGGTATGGCATTTTGATAAAACAGGGTGAGAAATATCAGGTGCGGACCTGATTCCGGGATGAGCCCAACCAGGCACGCAACTGCCAATATTATAAGCTGGTTTTGCTGTATCCAGCCTTCAAGATGAAGTTGATCAAGCAGAATGTGCATAAGGAATAACGCTGCGAAGGTCCATAAGAATATCCGTGGGACGTGGATTTTTGCTATATGTTCCCACAGATGTTCCTCCAAGAAATGTTCCGGCACTGTGGATACGATAAAAAGCGCCACTCCTGAGACCATGAGGAGGGTGATTCTGATCCAGTTCCAGGCAGGCGGCCCCAGCTTGCCGCTGAGTATTCCGAAAAGAAACAGTATCAAAGTGATGGACAGTACTCCGCGGGCCATGGAGCAATGTGTCCATTGTTCTTTGATACGTCCCCAGGGAAAACAGTGACACACCTCTTCTTCATGTAGTTCGAATTCTTGTTGACATCCGGATCGACTGATCGCCTTATCTCCGAGCAAGAAATCGGTCAGAAAACCTGAAAAAATACCTAATAGAAACAAGATGAAAAAAATTAATAGGGCCTTTTCCGGAATCATGGACAACATGATGAAGGCCTCATCTCCGCTGGTGGCGATCATGGCGGCCACCACAGCTCCCAGACTGAACACCCCATGGGAATAAAGGGTCACTGCCGCAAAGGCTCCAAGGCAGCCGGGAGTTGCTCCTAAAAAACCAGCCAGCAGATACTGTTTTAATCGGCTGCTGTGGAGTTCTTGATGAAATAATCCTCTGGAAAGGACGTTCAGATACTCAACCACCAGCATCATCATAAAGACAAAGCCGGTAATCATCAGGGCGTGAGTAAAGCTTTGCTCTAAAAAATTTATCATGGGCTCAGGATCAAGAATTTAATTTTGAAGCTTCGGGAAACTCAGATCTCAGATCCCTCTTAGGAGTTGCCGGTTAAGAAAAGTATGAACGGTCTGCCTGTTACAGGGTGGTTTTCAACAAGAACTCTAGTTTCATAAACATCACCGAGTATTTCCGGAGTCAGGACTTCTTCTGTCTTTCCCTCTGCCACTAACTTTCCATTTTTAAGAAAGATTAACCTGTTCAGATACATGGAGGCAAGGTTTATGTCGTGGAGTACGGCAAGAACTGTGCGATTATTCCGGCTATTTTCCTGCAAAAGCAGGTCAAATACCTCGATCTTGCGCCTGATGTCCAGGGAAGAGGTGGCTTCGTCAAGGAGCAGCAGACGTGAACCCTGGGCAAAGGACCTGGCCAGGAGTACACTCTGACGCTCACCCCCTGAGAGTTGTCTGAAGGGACGTCCGGAAAGATGCGCTACGCCTGTTTTTTCCATGGCCTGTTGAGCAACTTCGATATCTTTGTTTGAGTAACCTTGCCAAAGTTTCAGAAAAGGATAACGGCCCATCAAGACTACATCTGAAACCGGAAAGGGAAAGGGTGTTTCCGTGGTCTGGGGTAACAGGGATGCAACTCTTGCCTTTTCCTTGGATGAATATGACGAAAGATCCCTTCCCCACAGTCGAATTGACCCGGAGGCGGAGGGTATCAGTCCCATGATGGAATGGAGCAGGGTTGTTTTCCCCGAGCCATTAGGGCCGAGAATCCCCACCATCTCTCCGGGATATATTTTCAATGATATGTCCTTCAAAGCCTGCAGGCGGCCATAAAAGACATCCAACCCGGTGATATCAACAATAGGGCTTCCGGTCTCAGTATGGCCGGCATCTTGGACCTCTTGCATTATCATGCAATTTGGCTCTTTCGGATCTTGAGTATGTAACAGAAAAACGGCCCTCCGATCAGGGTGGTCAATACACCTACCGGCAGTTCTTCACCGCCTGAAAGGATGTTTTTAGCTAAAAGGTCAGAGATTACCATGGTGATCGCCCCAAGGAGAGCAGAGCTCACAAGCAACGGCCTATGGTTCGGCCCCTGTAACATGCGTATCAGGTGCGGGATCACAAGTCCTACAAAACCTATTACACCGCTTATGGAGACGGCAGCGGCCGTGGTGAGGCAGGCTGAAACCAGCAGGATCATTCGAACCTTATCAACAGGTACTCCCAGGTGCCTGGCTTCAAGTTCACCCATGGACAGAATGTCAAGCTCATGCGCATAGAATAAAAACACCGTAAGCCCGATGGCTACGTATGGAAGGGCAAACAGTACATGTGGCCAGCCCCTACCGGCGAAGCTTCCCAACATCCAGAAAACAATCGCGGAGAGGCTTTCTTCATCCAGACTTTTGAGGAGACTTATAAGGGCGGAAAGAAAAGTACTGACTACTATGCCCGCAAGGATCATGGTAGCCGGACGCAGTGCGCCTTCCACCTGGGCAAGATTTAAGACTACCACCAGTGCTGCGAATGCACCCAGCATGGCGACAAAGGGCAGTAATCCCAGGCCGAAGTATCCTGCATGCGATCCCAGGCCAAGGATCAGCGCAACTGTCGCTCCGAAGGCCGCTCCGGTAGAGACCCCAAGGGTGAATGGATCTGCCAGTGGATTTCTTAAAAGACCTTGAAATACTGCGCCGGAAGTCGCAAGGGCCACGCCCACAAGGGAGGCAAGAAACAGGCGGGAAAGCCTTACATCCAGCACAATAGTGTTTATCACTTGCGCGGTCTCATCTTGAAGCGAGCTTGTAAAAAGAGTCTGCATGATATCATGCCAGGAGATGGGATATCGTCCATACCACAGGCCGAACATCATAATGAGCGCATAGACTGCGATAAGCCCCAGCCATATCCATCCCTGGCTTCGGGCTTGATGGAAAAATACTTTTTCAGCACCCCTTGAAGGGGAATTTGTGTTGAAGGATTTCATGTTTAATTGTTATTAAAACACCTTAGTCCACAACAAGATAGACTTTAAGAAATGGATGAGTAATATAAAGGACTCAGAATTTTTACAGAAGAGGGACTTTCTCTTTCAGGCTCATATCATAAACTAAGTCTTTGTGCATATATGTGTATCTCACGCCTCAGATCTTTAATCCCGTTCCTTGCCTCAAAACGGCTGGCAGTCATGTTGCCTATGGGATTTGCTTCAGGGCTTCCCCTGGCCCTTACCAGCGGGACATTGCAGGCATGGCTTACAGTGGATGGTGTGGACATCCGTACTATCGGCCTTTTTTCCCTTGTCGGTATTCCGTACACATTGAAGTTTTTCTGGTCACCTGTCATGGATCGCTTTTGCCCCCCGTGGCTGGGAAGACGCAGGGGCTGGATACTACTCACTCAGGGAATCCTGGTATTAGGGATATTCACCATGGCCTTCACTGCTCCTGCCGGAGCTCCTTTCCTTATGGCCTGTCTTGCTCTGATGGTGGCCTTTAGTTCTGCATCTCAAGATATTGTAATTGACGCCTATCGGACTGATCTGCTCGAGGAGAAGGAGCGGGGTTTTGGGGTTGGGCTCTCTGTTACCGGCTACAGAATTGCCATGTTGGTATCCGGGGCCTTGGCCCTCATACTGTCAGATCGCATAGGTTGGCAAAACACGTATATTCTAATGGCAGGTATCATGTCATTGGGAATTATTGGAACTATTGCGGGCCCGGAGCCAAGGCTTTCGCTTTCGCCGCCCGGGAGCATGGCTGAAGCGATTTCCGCCCCCTTAAAGGAATTCTTTTCAAGGCCGGCAGCCATTTCCATGTTAGTACTTATTGTACTTTACAAGCTTGGGGATGCCTTTGCCGGTACCTTGACAACTGCCTTTCTTATCCGCGGAGTTGGTTTTAGCCCTACTGACGTAGGGACAATAAACAAGGGGTTTGGTCTTGTCGCCACTATTGGGGGTGCCCTGTTAGGGGGAGGGCTCATGGCAAAGATCGGACTTTTTGGCTCGCTCATGTTTTTCGGGATATTGCAGGCAGTATCCAATCTTTCCTTCATGGTGCTTGCCTGGATCGGCAAGAGCTACATTGCAATGATTGCCGCAGTTGGTTTTGAAAATCTATCCGGGGGCATGGGTACTGCAGCCTTTGTGGTCTTTATTATGGCACTCTGTAACCATCGTTTTACAGCAACCCAATATGCCCTGTTATCAGCCCTTGCCTCTTTGGGGAGGGTTTTTGTTGGGCCACCATCAGGATTTTTGGTCAACTGGGTGGGATGGCCGCAGTTCTTTTTCATCACAACCTTGGTGGCCCTTCCCGGACTGATACTTCTGTGGTGGATGAAGCAGCAGGTGTCAGGTCTTGAATTGGGTTCATGAGTTGCCTCTATGACCATTGAAATAATAGGTACGGAATCCCTTGGGGTTCGTGGAGCGCTAAGTTATTTTTGCACCGGATGGACTAATGAACATCGAACATTGAATGGGAAAAAATGAAGAAACAGACTTAAAGTTTTTGGTTACAAGTATCAAAACGGCTGAAAAGAAACAGAAATAGCCGTTGAATGTTCGGTATTGGATATTCGTTTTTCATTCGACGTTGGACGTTGAATATTCGATGTTCGACGTTCATCTTTCAAAACAGGGTTGACATAACTGGTGTGGGCATTTATTTTGCTTTCCATCATTACATAACGGTCCCATCGTCTAGGGGTCTAGGACGCTGGCCTCTCACGCCGGAAACAGGGGTTCGATTCCCCTTGGGACCGCCAATTAATT
>CBETWD010000060.1:0-12081 GCA_965539945.1 uncultured bacterium | reverse complement strand
TCCTTCGATTTTCAGGCCGGGGAAGGCTGGGCCTTTTCTTTTCTTTTGCAATCAAGGCTAAACAGAATTTGAGGGAAAAAGCCAAAACCAGATCGACCCTTGCCTGTTGATTCTTTTTATGTCGTTCACTTGATCCTGTAATAAATCCCGTTAAGCAGGGCGTTTACGGTCATACGCAAGACAAGCGGCATATCTTCAGTTTCTGTGATCTCCTTCATGTTTACGATCTCTTTTCCTGCGATTTCCCCGGCCACCTTCTTGCACGAGAGTTCATAGCTGCTCAAATCAGCAATCAGCCCGCTTTCGTAGTCGTCACTTATTGCGAAAGACGATTCCACAAATGCTGCATAACGGGGTTGGAGAAGTACCTCTTCAAGTCGGCTGACAAGATCGCTCTTTTCAACCCCGCATTCGCACTCATCCACAGAGACCAATCCAAACAGGCTGATTCTTCGATCCTTCAGTCTCTGGAAGATATTGCGCTGCGCGACAATACCATTCTGCCTGTAGACCGCTTCTTGAACAGCCCCGTATACGGCTCTTGCAATCAGTTCGCCCATCTTTGAATGGCCGCCGGAGTTGTCAACTTGTATCCCCTCTCCCTCCACCACTATGATGTTATCGGTTCCGGTTCCGGTTGCCTGGTGAATCCTTGGGGTGTAACTGCTTCGGATATCAAGATCCTGCAATGCCGCGGTTTTTGCCTCCGTGGCACTTATAATGGCCCTGGTCATGGCACGTGGTGAAAGTTTCATATTTGGCAAGAGGATGATATTGATTGTTCCAGGCTCATAAAACCTCCCTTCATCCGCAGACATCCTGACCGCATTTGACTTCACACCGGCTGTTACGAGGGCGTACACTTCCATCTCCCTGAACCTTTCTTTTTTAATGGCCAGATTGTCCATGTCCGCGCCGGTGAAAAGAAAACCGGCCGTATCCTCTGATTTGCCGATAACCTCATAGACCCGCTCCCTTATTTTCTCTAAACCTAGCTTATGACCGATCCCCCAGCAGGGAGGGGAGGAATAATGGTTGCCTATTGATTTTATCCCTTTGCGCTCCCCTTCAAGGGTTGAGACCAGGGATAATGGTTTCGTAAAATCGATGATCAGGGTCTTGTTTGAAAAATCATGGATAGTGCTGTATGTAATGCGGACGTCTTTCACATAATCAAGATCAAGATCGAGCTTACGGGACCTGAATACCCGATCCTTGAGGACCTGCTCTTCTTTTTTGGAAAACTCGTCTTCGTAAATCCTGGCAGAGAGCCAGGACACAAAATAGCCGGAACGTGTTGAGGCACGGCACGTAAGGTCACACGGAAAGAAAAACATCTTATCATTTCTAACCGCTTCAACATCCTTCCATCCGGGGCGGTCAAAGAGCTTCTTGGCCGCTTTGCTATCTGCGCCACATCCGTAAATAACCTCGGGGTTGAAGCGCATCCACTCTTCTTTGGTGACGGCTACAATATTCCCTTCTCTGCCGAGCCTCGGGGGAATGCCACCGGCGAGCCTGATATATTCGTTCTGAAAGGAATCATCCCCGGGGGTCATCACCTGATCACGGCCCATGAGACGAATAACCCTTTTTCTTTTTGCTTGGGGTATCTTGGCCACCTTCTTGGCAATCATTTGAAGTTCACTTCTTATTTCGTCGATAACCCCTGAGGCCTCTTTTTCCTTATTGAAAATCCTGCCCAACAAATTGATATTTCTGTAGATATCAGAAACAGACCTTGCCTCAAGGTTGATCAACCGGCATCTTCCGTGACCGAATTTTTCTCTTATCCTTTTGTGAAGCCTGGACACAAAGATAACATCAGGCTCTATCTTTTCTATGGCCCTTAAGGAAGGTGAGAAAAAACCACCGACTATCTCCTTTGTCGCCGCTTCCGGGGGATACGTGTCGTGGTAGGTAACGGCCTTGACCGCATCCCCCGCCCCAATTCTGAAAACAATCTCGGTAATAGTCGGCACCAGGGAGACGACCATCGAAGGCCTCTTATCGATGGTGATTTTATTCCCATCAGAATCCGTAAA
This sequence comes from uncultured bacterium, assembly GCA_965539945.1. Classification (GTDB taxonomy): domain Bacteria; phylum Desulfobacterota; class Dissulfuribacteria; order Dissulfuribacterales; family UBA3076; genus UBA3076. Next base: position 10,036 of record CBETWD010000060.1, on the reverse strand, counting down.
TGTTACCGGATAGGAAAATGTCGGGGCAGGACTCCAGAAGATGGCAAATAGGATGAAAAATATTGACAAGAACGTTATGTTATTGGATCTCTGTTTCAACTTCATCTTTTAACCCTATCTTTGTGTAGCCTTGATGCTTCGCTGCAACGGACCGGTTGTGCGTTGCGAGTTACGGGTTAAAACACGCAACACGTAACTCGCAACGGCTACTCAAAACCGTATCCGGTACAAAAGGCTCTAATAATCATATCTGAGGCCCAGGAAAAAACTTCTTCCAGGCATAGGATACCCTTGTACGTATTCGTATTCCTTGTCCAGGAGGTTTTGAATTGCACCCCTTAGAGTCAACCCACCGTAGTTTCCAAAATCGAGAATCCTTTTGCTGATTGTAAAATCAGCAACCGTAAAACCGCCTTTTTCTATTACTTCATAGGATCCACCTTCATAATCAGTGATCTTTTGTTCTCCAGTATAGGCAAAGTTTAGATTGGCGGAAAGACCATCAAAATCGGAGAATGTAATACCGTAAGATAGATTAATATCAGAAGTATAATTGAGGTCTTTGTGTGTTTCCTTATCTTCGTATTTGGTGAGATATACAAGGTTGGCGTAAGGTTTTACCTCAAAATCCCAGCCCAAAAGGGCACCCACGTCACAGGAGATATCTGCTTCCAGACCCTCCATTTCAGCTTTTCCAACATTTTTCCATGTGGTGTCACCACCTGATGTGGAAACCGTCTGGATCTTATCCTTAAAATCAGTATAAAAATAGGTAAGGGAAGAATTGAGATGAGCATAAGAAAAATCCAGCCCCCCTTCGTAGGTTTCGCTTTGCTCAGGGTCCAAATCGGGGTTACCCACGAAATTGCCGGACCAGCCTGGAAAATTTCCTGCCAACTGCTTGGCGGAAGGCATCTTGAATGCCTCTCCATAGTTGGCCCTGAGTTTTAGGAAGTCTGTAATAAGATAGGCCACGCCGGCTCGAGGAGAAACATGATCACCGTCCTCATCTCCCCCTTGGCCTTTTTTTACTTTCACATCATATTCATCATATCTCAAGCCACCGGCAAGTATCAATCTCTTGTCCAAAAGCCTGGCTTTGGCCAGGACAAAACCGGCGGGATTATCATATTCAGACTTCTCTGGATCCCAGGTGGTTTTTACTTCATAATTCACCCAGTCAAAACCCGCGACAACAAGGAATTTTTCCAGGTTTAAAGATACCTGTGCCTGAGCCCCTTCTTGGTCAGTTTTCTGTTCAGATGGAACACCAGCGTCCCAGCCACTCGGATCGCTCTCTACGGGATCAGACCATTTGTCCTTATCCTCACCACGAAAGTATCTGGCCATCCAGGAAACCAGACCATCTGTCGTTCTGCCGTCATAAATAAAGTCAATGGACTTATTGCCTGTATCTTTATAGTCATCGAGATCGTTCTGGCTGAGGTATCCTGGACCGCCCACGTGATCTCCATCAAAATAATTGTAAATGACTCCGATACGATTTCCAGGCAAAAACTCAAAACCAAGATTCAGGCTATAGTCTTCTTTTTTATCATATCCGGTATTGTGATATCTTTTCCCATCCGCAGTATCATAGTCGTCCCTCGATACTGTGGTGTAACTGCCGGAAAAATCGAATCCATTTACCTGTCCCGAAAATCCGACACTCCCTTCCTCATGTTCGAAACTCCCCAAAACCCCTTCAACAAACGCAGTCGGTTTATCCTTTCCCTGTTTGGTAATCACGTTTACGACTCCGCCCATTGCGGCCGAGCCATACTGAACAGAGGCAGGACCTCTTATTATTTCTATCCTCTCTATGTTCTTTGTCATAATTTTGGCCGCATTACCGGTGCCGGCCCTCCTTCCATTCAGAAGAATCAGGACATAGCCCTCAAGATCATTACCGTGAGATTCGGTCCTAAAGCCCCGGATACCGATAGAAGTTAAGGCACCAGGGTACTTTTGAATATGCCCGATATTTTTTTCGGCCAACAAATCTCCAAGATCCCTGGCAGAAGACCTTTTGATTTCTTCTTCATCAATAGCAGTCAAATTGGAGGTAATCTCCCCTTTTTTTTCCTCCACCCTTTCGGCGGTCACAACCAACTCCTCCAATTCAAGCACGCCTTCGTCTCCATTCTTAGCAAGTGTCCTGTTTGCTGATGACAGGACCAACAGAGCCCCGCAGAAAAATGTAATCATAATCAGAATAATTCGTTTCATAAAAAAACTCCCTTTCCCCCTCGAGAAATGTTGTTAAAGATTTTGGTTTCGTCCAGGTCTCCTGGCTTACGTTCATCCTACTCACCGCGCCTTCCCATGCCGTTCCGGCGGCACAGTGGCATACTTGCGGCTTTCGTCCCGATCACAGTCGCGGGGCGGCGGGAGGTTTGCACTCCCTTCCCTTAGAACAAAACCGGCTAAATCATTCAAAATACTACCGAGCTGCACCTCCTTTCTTCGCCAATAAAAAAACCCCGAGCTGCATCATCAGCGCGGGGATTTCCCTTTTTTATCCTACAAAGCCGACTTATGGTCACAACCTTGCCTACGAGGTCGTGAAGACATATTCTTTTGGCAGGTCTTCTGGCTCCCCCGCCCCTTTAGCGACCTTCCCATCCGCCAGAGGCAGACAGTGGTATATAAATGCTAAAAGAGTTTCCTTTTCTTGATAAAAAGGACGGGGTTACAGCGGCGGGCCCGCTCCCGATTTTCACGGGATTCCCTATTAAGCCCTAAAGGGCACCGCATTTTCTCTATCCGAAAGCAGGTGCCATTGTCAAGGAAAAATAATCGTGTAGCATAGAGACAAACCGGAGCATTCAAGGGATATGTCTGTATTTCCAAAACATTACGGGGTGGTAGTAATAGGTGCCGGGCATGCCGGGTGTGAAGCCGCCCTGGCTGCTGCAAGGCTAGGGGTTCCCTGCTGCCTCCTCACAATAAACCTGGACTGCATAGCTGCCATGAGCTGCAATCCTGCTGTTGGCGGCCTGGCCAAGGGGCATTTAGTCCGGGAGGTAGACGCCCTTGGGGGCGAAATGGCGAAAAATACTGATGCCACTGGAATTCAGTTCAGGCAGCTTAATACCTCAAAAGGGCCTGCGGTAAGGTCCTCCAGAGCGCAGTCAGACATGCTGCGCTATCGCCTCTCCATGAAGCAGATCCTTGAGGATCAAGAAAACCTGGATGTATATCAGGCAATGGCGGGAAGGATCCTGGCCAGGGAAGGACGGGTATACGGGATTGAGACCACGCTCGGCCAGGAGATTCATGCAAGTACTGTGGTGGTCACAACAGGGACATTCCTCAAAGGACTTATCCACATAGGGCTTAACCGTTTTCCTGCCGGACGTATGGGCGATCCTCCTTCCAACAGGCTCTCGAGATCCTTGGCAGAATTGGGTTTCCGTATCGGAAGGCTTAAGACAGGCACTACCCCTCGCCTGCACGCAAGGTCAATCAATTTTAAAGGGCTTGAAGTCCAGAAAGGAGACCCACAACCAAGGCCTTTTTCATTTGCCACGAAAAAAATTCCCTTGCGACAAGTACCCTGTTATCTGACCTATACCAACGAAAATACACATAAGATCATCCAGGGAGGGTTGGACAGGTCCCCGCTTTTTACCGGTGTAATCGAGGGGGTGGGTGCCAGATACTGCCCGTCAATTGAGGACAAGGTCTTCCGTTTCCCTGAAAAGCCAAGGCATCAGATATTTTTGGAGCCTGAGGGACTTGACACAGTTGAGATCTATCCCAACGGCATTCCCACAAGCCTGCCTATAGACGTGCAACTGGCAATGGTCAGGAGCATAGAGGGGCTTGAAAACGCAGAAATACTCCGGCCCGGATATGCAATAGAGTATGACTATGCAGACCCTGTGCAGCTCAAGCCTTCCCTGGAGACCCATCTGGTTAAAGGCCTTTTTTTTGCAGGACAGATCAATGGGACATCCGGTTATGAAGAGGCTGCGGCCCAGGGCCTCATGGCAGGTATAAACGCTGCCAGGCAGGTGCGGGAAGAGGACCCTGTGATTATCGACCGGTCTCAGGCCTACATAGGCGTACTGATAGATGACCTTGTGACCAAGGGCACAAAGGAGCCCTACAGGATGTTCACCTCAAGGGCGGAGTATCGACTGCTCCTGAGGGAGGATAACGCTGATCTAAGGCTCATGCCTCTTGGAAGACGTGTCGGCCTTGTGGATGATAATGCCTGGGGACTGTTTGAAAGGAAGCAACAGGAAATTTCGCGTGGTCTTGAAATGATCAGGAAAATAAAGCTCCGCCCCGGGGCGGAGTTGAATAACTGGCTTCAATCCCTTGGTTCAAAACCCATCAGGCAGCAGGTCAGTATTGAAGACATACTGCGTCGCCCTGAGCTTGATCTTAAAGCTATGGCCGAGAGATATACCGAGCTGAAGGACCTGTCCCCTGAAGTGGCATGCCAGGTGGAAATCAAGACCAAATACTCAGGCTACGTAGCTCGTCAGGAAGCTGAGATAGCCAAATTCCGAAAATGGGAGTCTGTCCGCCTCCCATATGACCTGGACTATAAAAACATCCCCGGGCTGTCAAATGAGATCAAGGAGAAACTGATCGCTCAAAAACCTGATTCCCTTGGGAGGGCCTCACGGATTTCCGGAATTACACCGGCTGCAATCACGGCAGTCCGGATCTACCTGAAAAAGAAGGGGTTGGCTTGATTGGAAAATTCAACCTAAAAGAGGCCCCCTGCTCGACTTCTTCCAGTTCAATGCTGCCACCCATCTGACGGGTCAGGTCTCTGGCAAGAAACAGGCCCAGCCCCAGTCCTTCCCCTTTTGTACTCGAAAATGGTTCAAAGAGCTTGTCACGCATGGCCTCAGGCACACCTGCGCCATTGTCCTTTACCCTGATAGTCACCTGTTCATTGTCCTTTACTGCGCTTATAGACAGGAGTGAGGCGGCAGTTTCCGATGAAAGGGCATTTTGTCCGAGCAGAAACAGCAGATTTTGTAACAGACCCGGATCTGTCTCAATGGTGATTTCATCAGGGCACTCGATACCTATTTCGCATGAATGATCCGGAAAATCGAGTCTTTTCTTTACATCATCAAGTAGTCGGCATAGTTCAACATCCTTGAAATACGGCTCTCTTTCCTTATAGAAATTCGATATTTCATTTATTTGCTTAGCAAGATCTCTGGCCTCATGATAAATGGCTTCTGCCTGATCCTTTAGTGCCATGTCCGTGTTCAGATGTCTTGCGAGCATCTGTGCCTGTCCGGCCAGTACGGCAAGAGGGGTCTTTATCTGGTGGGCCATCTGCGCAGTCATCTGGCCGAGAAGGGCCAGCCTTTCATGCTGTTTAAGCTTCCGTGCCATAAGGAAACTCTCTGTGACGTCCTGTACAAGGACCAGATCCTGAGAGCCGGAAGTCGGCAACTTGCTTAATTGAACAGCCGTCTGATCTAACTCAAGAATCCTGGGACTGTTTTCTTGCAATGATGTCAATAGTCCGGTTAAGGACTGACCGCTTCTCATGTCCTCGGGCAATAGCTCAACAGCACTTTGGTTTATCTCATTTACGCGGTTGCCTTTAAGTTCCATCAAACCTATATGAAGGGCATCAGCCACTTCCCTGAGTCGCTTTGATGCCTCATTTGCCTCCTGATATTTTGCTGAAGCAAGCCCGACAAGCAACTCCGAATGGAAAGATGATGGTTCAGTACTTGAAGCCCTGCGCTTACGTAAAATCACCACCAGGACCACACACGTAAAAAGCCAGAGAAAGAGTAGAATGCTTAGAGAAAAGAAACAGGTTGCCGACATTATAAGCGTTCACGGAACGTTGAAATTAGAAATTAGAAATTAGAAATTTGGCCTTCATGCTACCGTTTTCGGTAAAAAGGCTGAAGAAGTTAAATAGTAACCGTTCACGGGTTCAAAGGTTCAAGGGTTAAGATGTTCAGGGTTTACCGAAAATTTGAACCGTTGATTCGTGAGTTCTGAATGGAGAAGGCATGAGAATAGAACGAGGGGAGCATATGTCATACCCCCCTAAATTTGAGGATATTGGGGCATGGCACTTGGCCCGAGACCTAACTCGCAAGGTCAACGGAAGAAAGGTAACCCTGAACGGTTCACCCTGTTAAATAGGGTTCCCTTCGGGAAATTTAACAGTGAACCCTGAACCCATGAACGGTTACGTTAAATACTATGGAGCTTATTGAAATAATGCTTAAGGCGGAACCATGTAATCCCAAGGTATTCGTGACATGCAAAGTCGGATTTTTTGAGATTGTCGGGATTAGGCCAAAGATCCCATGGACTCCACTGATTCTGAGACCATTGAAAATCACAGGGGACGGGGTGAACTTTGAGGTCCATGTCTTTTGCAATCAAGAGGACCCTTGGTATATGTGCAGCAGATGTCACCAGGTATAAGGGCGTTTGCTCCATAATTTCACTTACGGCCCGCATGCTCTCCTCCGTATTCCTGGAGTTTTCCTCCAGAGACACCTCCACGTTGTTTGGCAAACCCACTTCCTTAAGCCAGGAGTAGGACATCTGTGCCTCAGAAAACGGACAGCCGGCGGGCCTGGCACAACCACCAACAATTACAAGCTGTTTTATAGTTGGATTGTCACGGCACAGTTCTCGAACTTTTAGCAGCCTGAGCCTTGTGCTTGGCGTAAGACGGTCTGCAATAGGCCTATCCTCATCAGGGAAGGCCCCTCCGCTTAGCATCACCACCGTGGTTATATTATCACTTGCAGATATGGTTGAATTGTCAGATTGGACTGAACGCTCAAGGCCCCAAATCAAAAAATTGGCAACAGGCGCGCTTCCGGCTGAGCCATAAACAAGAAAGGCCAAGACGAATAATGTTCGGGCCAAATTCCTCCACCGCTTCAGGGGCCAGATGAAAAAGCCAAAAAAAAGGCACACGAATATCATGCCTGAAGGCATCAACAGGAGAGATATTCCTTTTTGAAAAACAAAACCCATGGCATCTAAATTTATAGTAATTGGACAGCCTAAAGTTCCTTTAAGAGTTTGAAATTATAAGAAATGAAAAACTGACCGCGTCATTCCGGCGAAAGCCGGAATCCAGTATCTTTGCAAAACGTTCCGCGATCTGGATGCCGGATCAAGTCCTGCATGACGAGAGAACTTTGGACTCTCAAGATAAGTAATAATTGAGGAATTGAAGAATTAAGAAATTTATTGATTCTAATTCCTCAATTCCTCAATCCCTCAATTTATCTAAATGGCGGGGTCGACGAGACTCGAACTCGCGACCTCTGGCGTGACAGGCCAGCGTTCTAACCAACTGAACTACGACCCCATATCTAATATCTTTTCTCAAAACGTGGTGGGCGGAACAGGGTTTGAACCTGTGACCCCCGGCTTGTAAGGCCGATGCTCTCCCACTGAGCTACCCGCCCGCAAAGTTGCGGATATTCTGTAACATTTGATTTAGTTGGTGTCAAGCTGACAACTCTGCACTATCACTAGTGAATAACATCACCTATACGTTTGAACCTTGGCCAGAATTTATCCGAATTCCAACTCCAATAAATAGTAAATGCCCTACCTTTCACGTCCTTAAGGGGTACAAACCCCCAGAATCTGCTATCATAACTTTGATCCCTGTTATCGCCCATTACAAAAACCTTGTCCTTCGGAACAGTCACAGGTCCCATGTTATCCCTTGGTTGAACTGATCCCGGCAATATCCGGGGGTCTGTGTGCTGCATACCTTGTGGATCAGAAAACAGTTTTCCGTTCACATATACATTCTTGTTTATTATCCGGACCGTGTCTCCCTCTATGCCAACCACACGTTTTATAAAATCCTTTTTCCTGTCCACTGGATAAATAAAGACTGCCACATCTCCGCGCCCAGGTCTTTTGCCTGGGATCCAGAGTTCCCTGGTAAAGGGATTCCTGACACCATATATAAATTTGTTTACGAGTATATGATCACCTATAAGAAGCGTGCTCTTCATTGAACCAGAGGGAATCTTAAAGGCCTGGGCTACAAAGGTCCTGATAAATAGAGCCAGAACCAGGGCAATAAGAATCGCCTGCAGATATTCCCATGCTACTGACTGCCAGGAACGGTTATTAGACTGTTTTTTTGCTGAAAAAGTGAACTTGTTCATGGTATGCGGATAATAGCTCCATAGATCCGGGACTGCAAGTGGCTTTTTCTATTACGCCTTCAACACGCTCAGAAAGGCCTCTTGAGGTATTTCTACATGGCCGATGTGCTTCATTTTCTTTTTTCCTTCTTTTTGCTTTTCCAGCAACTTGCGCTTACGAGTGATATCTCCCCCATAGCATTTGGCTATAACGTCTTTTCTGAATGGAGCAACACGTTCTTTGGCAATAATATTGCTTCCAATGGCTGCCTGGATCACAACTTCAAACATCTGTCTGGGTATCACCTTGCGCAATCGGCCCACAAGTTCCCGGCCTCTGTAATAGGCCTTGTCTTTGTGCACTATGACCGAAAGAGCGTCCACTGGTTGTTTATTAATAAGGATTTCCAGCTTGACCAGTTTGGCTGGTCTATGTTCAAGGAAGTCATAATCAATGGAAGCATAACCTCTGCTTATCGACTTTAACTGATCGTAAAAATCCAGAACAATTTCATTGAATGGGAGTTCGTATTTTAGCAGCACCCTGTTTTCAGTGAGGTAGCGCATATCTACCTGTTGTCCCCTTTTTTTATCGCACAACTGCATAACAGAGCCGATATATTCCTTGGGGACATAAATCTCCATTCGTATGTAAGGCTCTGCTATTTGCTCTATTTTATCCGCTGACGTCATCTGGGCAGGATTGTGTACATGGACGATTTCCCCGCTGATAAGTTTGATTTCATGAGATACTGACGGGGCCGTACTTATGAGAGACAGCGCGTACTCCCGCTCAAGACGCTCCTGCACAATTTCCATGTGAAGAAGCCCCAGGAAGCCGCACCTGAATCCGAATCCTAAGGCAGCAGAGCTTTCAGGCTCATAAGAAAATGCCGGGTCGTTTAACCATAGCTTTTCAACAGCCTCTTTCAACTGATCATACTGGGCCGGATCTACTGGATAAAGACCGCAAAACACCATTGGCTTTACCGGCTCAAAGCCGGGCAAGCGGCTTTCGGCAGGACGTCTTTCCTCTGTAATGGTATCGCCTATCTGTGTATCACGTACGGCCTTTATGCCGGCAGTAAAAAACCCCACCTCTCCAACTGTCAGTTGATCCGTATCTATTGGATTAGGGGAAAAAATGCCTGTCCTGTCCACTTCATAGGTCTGATTCGTAGACATCATGCGTATCCGCATACCAGGTCTCAGTGTGCCTTCTACAACCCTGATCAATACAACTGTCCCTTGATATGAATCAAACCATGAATCAAAAACAAGTGCCCTAAGTGGTAAGCCGGGATCTCCTGAAGGGGCTGGAATCCGGCGTACTACCGCTTCCAGGATCTCTTTTGTACCCAGACCCTCTTTTGCACTTGCCAGTATAGCCCCGGAGGTATCGAGCCCTATGATGTCCTCTATTTCTTGTGCAACCCTTTCAGGGTCTGCACTGGGTAAGTCAATTTTGTTCAGCACAGGTATGATCTCAAGGTCATTTTCCAGTGCCAGGTAGACATTGGCCAGTGTCTGGGCCTCCACACCCTGGGTGGCATCAACTACAAGGAGGGCCCCTTCGCAGGCTGCAAGACTCCTTGAGACTTCATAAGAAAAATCCACGTGGCCGGGCGTATCTATCAGATTAAGCACATAGGTCTCTTTATCTTCAGACCGATATTTAAGCCTCACCGTCTGGGCCTTGATAGTGATCCCTCTTTCCCTTTCCAACTCCATCTGGTCAAGAAATTGCTGTTTCATTTCCCTGGCGGATACGGTACCGGTAAATTCCAGAATACGGTCAGCAAGCGTAGACTTGCCGTGATCAATGTGGGCAATTATCGAAAAATTACGAATTTTCTTCGGATCGGTCATAACCATCTATTACTTTTCTCTTAATTTCC
>CBETWD010000059.1:0-12117 GCA_965539945.1 uncultured bacterium | reverse complement strand
ACCAGGCAAGGGACAGGCCTGACAACCCGCCTCCTGCTATTATTACTCTAGCCATGTAATTATTGGCATCCTGCATTTACCAGTTTACACTTTTTTTGAAAAAATGTGTATTATCGAATTGAATGCCGATGTCGAAACTAGAAATTTGAAATTTGAAATTAGGTGACGCATCTACATCTTTATGTTTTTCCCAATTTCCAATTTCCAGTTTCCAATTTCAATCTGGCTATTATTACTCTAGCCATCCTGCCTTCTTAAGACCCTGTTCCACCAGATTGGAAAGTGCATTTATAAACAAAGGCCTGTCATTAAGGGAAGGCGTACGGACAAGGTTTACTCCCTTTTCGGCCATCATCTCTGCGTAAAGCATGTCTATCTCGTAGAGAGTCTCCACATGATCCGACACAAAGCTTATAGGCAGGACCAAAAGGTTATTAAAACCCTTTCCCGCAAGCTCGCTCAACAAAACATCGGTCCCGGGCTCAAGCCACTCTACAGGACCGCTTCTGCTTTGATAGCACAGATGGCCCTTAATACCGGTTAGTTCCTCAAGGGCCATAATAGTACGGTAAAGGTGCTCCACATAGGGGTCACCTTCCTCCACCATGCTTTTTGGCAGGCTATGGGCGCTGTATACCAGGGCAAAATTCTTTTTGTCTTTTACTTTTTTTAAACCCTTTTGCACAATATCCGCCAGGGCCTCGACATAGCCTGGATGATCCGGGAAACTGTCTATGACATGGGTTTCAAACCCAAGCTTTCCTGCGCATCTTTCAAACTCCCCTATGGAAGAACCACTGGTGGCCCGGCTATAGTGTGGATAAAGAGAAAGCCCCAGCACCTTAGAAATCCCCCTGTCTTTCATATTATGTAAGACATCCGGGGTCCGGGGGTTCCAATATCTCATTCCTGCAAGGCAAAACATTTTTTCCTGCAATTTATTATTAAGCAGTTGTTCAACGGCCTTGGCCTGTGCTCTGGTTGTTGTGGCAAGCGGACTCTTGCCCCCGATCTTTGCGTATGCAGCCCGGCTCTTCGGGGCCCGCCGCATGGATATTGCCCAGGCAATAAGGGGCTGCAAAAATCGCGGGCCCAATTGAATAATTTCCCGGTCTGAAAAGAGGTTATAAAGAAAAGGCCTCACTGTAGCCAGGGAATCAGGCCCTCCCATGTTAAGAAAAACTATCCCTATCATCAGGAAGACAACTCGTGGACCAGTTCTACCAGAAGCCTTGCCTTCTCAGGAGGTATTTCAGGCAGGATACCATGCCCCAGATTAAAGATATGGGCCTTGGCTTCACGTCCTTGGCGCAATACGGAATCCACCCTGGTTCTTAGCTCATGCTCAGGAAGAAACAGGGTAGAAGGATCCAGATTTCCTTGAACCACGGCATCGGGTCCAAGTCTTGATATGGCGGTTTTGATGTCAGTACGCCAGTCCAGCCCTATGACTTCGGCACCGGAATCGCGTATGATTTCAAGGACATGTCCTCCGTCATAGACAAAGTAGATAAAGGGCACTCCTGAACCCTCAAGTCCTTTAAAGATGCGGGTTACATATGGGAGGGCGTGTCTTTTGTAATCCTCTCTGGTCAGTGTCCCTGCCCAGGTATCAAATACCTGTATGGCTTGGGCCCCCGCCTTGATCTGGGCCTTGATGTAAGAAAGGACCACTTCGGTCAGGAGATCCATGAGGCGTGAAAAGAGATGCGGAGACTCAAACAGCATCCTCTTTGTATTTACAAAGCTCTTGGATGTACCTCCTTCTATCATGTAAGTCGCAAGTGTAAAGGGTGCCCCTGAAAAACCTATCAGCGGGACCTTGCCGCTAAGTTCTTTCCTTAAGATCCGGATGGTCTCAAGTACGAATGATACATCAACATCCGGATCTATAGGATGAAGCCTTTCAAGGTCCTGCTCGGTCCTTACCGGAGGATTCAGGACGGGCCCCCTCCCCTCGTGGAAATCAAGCCCTATCCCCATGCACTCAAGGGGGATCAGTATGTCGGAAAAGAGTATGGCTGCGTCAACCCCCAGGATATCAACCGGCTGGATGGTAACCTTTGCCGCAAGCTCCGGGGTCTTACAGAGGGTGAGAAAGTCTGTTTTTTTTCTGATCTCCTGGTAGGCAGGGAGGTATCTCCCGGCCTGCCTCATGAGCCAGACCGGCACCGGCCTGACGGCCTCGCCATTACAGGCCCTTAAAAAGCCTTCATTCATCCTGTCCTCCTATTCAGGGTTCAAAGGTTCAAAGGTTCACCGTTCAGGGTTGCCTGCTACATTCTGAATTTGCATTTCAAGCCGAAGTTCAGTAAACCATGAACATCTAAACCTCTAAACCTTTGAACCTCTGAACCCTTGAACCCCTGAACGGCTTTCAACTCTTCTTTCTCATCTTTCTCGGCACGTAGGTACAAAAAGGCTCTTCAGCAAGATAATCACCGTGGATTGCATAGGCCCTGGCCCTGCATCCTCCGCAAACCCGGATATACTCACAGGCACCGCAGCGCCCCTTGTAGGAAGAAAAATCTCTTAGTTCCTTAAAAAGAGTGCTCTCTTCCCAAATCTCCTTGAAAGAGTGTTCTCTGATATTTCCTGCCGGTAAAGGGAAGTAACTGCAAGGAAGCACGTTTCCGTCTACGTCGATAAGTGAAATCAACTGACCTGCCAGGCAGCCCTTGGAGCCGCCTGTGGAAAACTTGAGGCTCCTGTGCTTTACCCTTTCTCCCTGTTCCTTGGCCTTTTGGAGACGAATCCGGTAGTAATGCGGCGCGCAGGTAGGCCTGACAAGTATATCTTTTTCTTTCTTTTCCATCTCGTAATGCCAGTTAAGCAGGGTCTCATAATCTTCAGGAGAGATAAGCTCTTCCATGATCTCCTTTCCCCGCCCGGTTGGGACAATCATGAACATATACCACGCAGTAGCCCCTATCTCCTTGGCCAGCCTGTAAACCTTGGGAATTTCCTCCTGGTTTCTGCGAGTAAAGGAAGAATTGATCAGAAAGCTTATGCCATGCTCCCTGAAGAGCCTGGCGGCATTGATGGCGTATTCAAAAGCGCCCGGCTGTTGGCGGAAATCGTCATGGACCTCGGCCGTGGCTCCGTCAAGACTGAGAGAGACCATGCATATGCCGGAATCCTTGATCTTGGTGCAGATCTCTGGGGTTACAAAGGTACCGTTGGTGGCAAGGCACATCCTCAGGGCCTTTTTTGTGCCGTACCGGGCAATGTCAAACACGTCTTCTCTTAACAGCGGCTCTCCGCCTGAGAGGACTACCACCGGCTTGGCGTAACTTGCTATGTCATCCAGGACCCTGAAGGCCTCTGAGGTGGAAAAGTCAGGATGCTCTTTTTCTTCCAGCTCTGATGAAGATCGACAATGTACGCAGTGAAGATTACAGCGTCTGGTTATTTCCCATGCCAGCCATTTTGGTATGAATTCCATGATTGTAAGCCTAACATTAAGGATTCTTTATGACAATATCGGATTTTCAGGTATTATCTTATGTATTCCTCCCAGGAAACCTTTCCGCTTTTGGTTATTCCCGGATTTGCTTGCTCTATACCTATAATGGCTCCGGTACTTGTCTGTATAAAGGCCTTGGAGCCGGCCTCTCTGCCGGTATGGATATTGGGGGTAGTAGAGTAACCTTTACCCACTCCAATTTTACATACTACCTTACCATCATCAATACCGGTCCAGTTATTGTCTCCGGTTTTCAACACTCCCTTCCAATAGGCAGTACCTGTCTTATAGTAAAGACCATACAGGTAGCTCCATCCTTCAGAGGCGCACAAATCATTATCAGGGACATAGGTTAAAAAGGTGACAATATCCCCTAAGACGGCAGCTTGCCCCAGGTTTCGTTCCCCTGTTTCGCTGAAATTGACATACCAGCCGTCTTTATCCCTTACTTCGGCTTCCAGGTCAGAGAAATCTACCTTACCGTCTTTATTTTGGTCAGTTACCGCAGCCCCATAGAGAGGGACAGAGGTATTCAGTAAAAGTGAATTGTAATATTCTACTTCTATGCCTGTTACGTTTCGCAAACAGCTTCCTTTTGCTCCGACCGTCCCGTAGGTCATATTTCCGCTTTTATCCACCGGCTCCTTGATTCCGTAAAAAGAATTCTGGTATCCGAAATAGGGTGACTCCCTATCAAGTGTTCCCCAAAAACGACCCGTACCAAAATAGACCCAGATTCTACCTTCGTCGTCCTTGGCGACAGAGAGGGCCGTATTGATATGCTGATGATCGCTTACTGTACTATTTGGATCGAAAAATATTTTTTTTGTCCAGTTATTGGGATTTTCGTCTTCGTTGGTCTTTATCCTAAAGACCCGGCCCTCCAGTCAAGCCCCGCAGCCGTCCGAGGCAATATATATCGCCTCGCCGCTCCACTGGGTGCCGTTAGCATCTAAATCAAAGTCCACGGCAATAGGATCAGCCATAAAGGAATGGCCATCCATATCAAATTTTTTTGCCGGAGTGCCGTCATGGGCATTCAGGATATATACACTGGCCGTGCGGTTGCTACCTCCGTATTCCGTAAAGGTTACTCCGTCATCCATGCGCGTAGCCTCAAAATTAACCGGTCCGGACCCGATGACGACAAACCACTTGTTGCCCACACGAATGGGGGTGGGATAAGAGGTGGTAAACCCCAGATTACTATCGCTGAACGACCAGAGCAGGCTGGGGGCAACCTCCGGGTTGGTGACATCAAGGGCAAAATATGCAGAACGGAAATTGAGGTCACATGTGCCGTCATTATTGGTATCAACACCGATCGGCTTGCCGCCTAAACGCATCCCGCCAATCAGCACCGTTCCCCAGCCGCCCGGATGGTCAGCGTCAAGGGGAGTTGTCCCGTCTGCCTGGTAAAATATTTTTGCATCAAACACACGGGGTTTCAGGTCAACATAATAGACGTGGGTATTTTGGCTTAACGGTTCCGCAAGCCATTTCAGTTGAGGAAGGACAGCATTCGGCACATAGGCCCACATTTCAGCACCCAAAGCAAAATCTGTCTTGCTTGTATCAGGCACCCAGGCCAAGGAGTTAGCATCCCATATCTCCGGGCGGGTGATAAATTTATGATCGCATGCATCGTAAAAACCGCCGTTAAAAGCATGAAACATCCCGTCATTGGCGCCTGCGTATACCATGATCCTTCGATTGAGATATTTTTTTCTGAAGGCCCGGTATGAATCGTCTTTATAGATTAAATCATAGTCTTCAGCCGGCTGGGAAATGACAGTAGGGGTGGAATGAATAATATCGCCCAGACGGAAGACCGTGTCATCGCTGCCGTCTCCGCTCATATCGAGAGTGCGGTTGCGGTAGTAGATGCCGGTTCCGGTTTCGGTCAATCCTTCTTCACCACGGATGAACATGATGATGTTCTTAGCCTCGTTGATCATATCATTTTCCGAGAGAGGAACTTCAGCAGTCGAAGAGTTGGCGTCATCATCATAGGTTAGATATGGATTAAGGAAATAGTAGTTATCGTTGATAGAATCATCAACGAAATCGGTCGTAAAATCCATGACGGTCGTGCTGTCAACATTGCTGATGGAAACCGGAAGTGAAGTATTTATATGATCGGTAAAAATATAGCGATGGGCAGTGTTTGAGTCATAATCTCTCTGGGTTGTGACATCCATAGACGTTGAAGAGAGCCACGAAAGAGCATCCCATATGAATTTCAGGTCAGTGACTTCAACCTGTTCATCAGAGGTTTTCGTTTTAGTCACTGAATCATATTTATAGAGTTGAGCAATGGCGGTTTCTCCATCAAATTCGACAATTCTATCAACATCCAGATCGAGGGCATGGTCTCCATCGGTGTCTTCGCGCATGTTGCCGTATTGATCCACGAACAGGGAATGGATATTGCCATACCATTTCACAGTGTCGCCGGTCAACGGTTCGGCGTCTGATTCAGTGAAAAAGACAGCCTGGTAAATGGCTCCTTCTCCGCCCCTGGCGTTTGAGATGACTGAAGCTGCTGTTCCTGAGGCTGTACGACTGAGTATATCAGTAATGGCCAGCATAATCTTCTCTTCCATCTCAGCCCCGTTCTGGGCCTCAAAGAAAGTATCCGGGACATTGTTTTCGTCTCTGTCCCATTCCAGATCACCGACAAACGCCGTAGGGTCATTTTCGCTGACGGTTCCGCCTGTATCCCCGTCACCATTGAGGTCAATAAAGCCTCCGGCGCGGGCTGCTTTCATCATTTCACAACGCGCACTATCAGAGTCGTCGAAACAGAACACGGAGTAAAGTGTTATTGTCTGGTCGACAAGATCGCTGGTCTCACCCATAGCGATATCATCACGGAGATCCTGGGTATGCATATTGAAAGCCATATCATCGAGATAGCCGTCACCGTCGCCGGTAAGATCCTTAGTGTTGGCACCTGCCGGCCAATCGGCAGTCGGCCGGCCACTGTTCTCATTGCCCTTGCCGTCGGAAAGAAAAATTATAAAGGATTTGGCGCAGGGAATAAACTCTCCAAGATCATTGAAATAATAAGGATCCCAGGTGTTGCTCCTCTCAAAATCGACACTGTTGGCTGGCGGGGTATCAGGTGAATCCTCAGGTTGAAATTCAGGGGTAACCTGCCTGAAGTACCTGATGGCCTCCCAGAGCACCTCTTCCAGCGGGGTATTCATCTGGATATTCTGTTGGTTGATGTTTTGCACGATTTGCAAGACTTCGTCGCCATGGGGATCGGTTGTGGTCGAGGTGTCTCCCACATAGTTGCGCACCCTGCCGCCGTCGGCATACCGCCAGGTTAGATCTGTTGTGCCATCATCATCAATATCCCAATTCCCCCACCAGGGTATAGCATTGCGGGCTGCTCCTTCTCCCGGTCCTGTACCGAGATTGAATTGCATATATCCGAAACGTACGCGGTCGGCCATTTTCTGAATGATGCCCTGGACCGGCAGTTCGTCGGATTCCACCTTAACGGCAACAATATAACCATTATATTTGTAACCCTGTTCTCCGGTATTGTAGCCGTTATCCGCAGGATTGGCAGGCACTGTTAAATCAACGTAGCCAGACAAATCAACACACGTTCCACCGGTCAGATCAGTGATCTGATCGAAAACAGCGGTAATCACATTGAACATAGGCACAAATTCATTGGGGTTGCCACCCATGTGATCGGCCCGGTCAACATTGAACCACCAGGAATAGAAACCCTGATGAAAAGGTGTATAATAGACGTTTTTCTCATGACCTCCTGTAAGAATCCCAGGCTGTTCGGCTGTAGTGTGGTCGTTGAAAATGCGCCTAACATCGCGATCGTCCGTGGACATCCCTTCAAGGACCGTATCCGTGGTATCAGGAGCAATCCTGCCGCCGGTCAGGACCTTTTTGGCCACATCGATCCTGCGCATGGTCCACCAGTTAAGCCAGTTACCGGAAAACTTCCTTACTGTTGGATCGCTGCCGGTAGAACGCTCGAAGATGTCAGTAGTGGTCGGATCATCAACAGTATCGCCGTCTTCGTAAAAGTAGTGGTGCGTGTTGTCGTATCTATAACATTTATTGGGATTAAAAAGGCCATAGTACTCTTTTCCTGGATCATAACCGGTCCAGCAGGTGTAAGTATGTCCACATCGCTTTCCCCTGTATTCATGATAGGCAAATTGGTTCATGCTGCCTGAATTATCCAGAATCAACAGAATGTTTGGTGCGACCTTGCTCGTGAGAAAAGGGGGATAGGCCAGGTAATCCGCCATGTTGGGGCAACACTCGGCTTTAACATATTGAGGGGAGCTTAAAATCAATGATAAAGCAACCAGAAGAAGAATAGCAAGCCTGTTGTTATGCCTTGCGTAATCCGGATTATTCATGGCCCTATCTCCTTTTTCATCCCTTTGATTCCGTATTGTGGAATATAAACAGTCCTGCGTTATTTCATTCCTTTACGACAACCGATGACAACACCCTCTCGCCGGGACGAAAATGTAATTCTTCAGTATATACTGAATAGGTATTGTAGATTATATCCACTAGGCAGGGAGTGACTATTTCCCTGATCTTGATAGTTCTTACTCTATTATTTTTATCTTTCTTATAATATTTTGTTCTATCAGTTACGATATAATTTTCTTCATCAATTATCATGATATTTTCTGATATTTCACTCAAATGCATATTTTGAAGTTCTATTTCATCAACAATAAGTGAATCACCGGCGTCTCGATGAGCCTCTTCCGCTCTGGATTGTTGCGGGCAATACAGCACGCAGAGTAAACCTATGCAAAATATCACCGATGTTAATATATGAGTTGTTGCCGGCTGTCTGAATCTATTCATTTTTCCCCTCCTATCTGCTCTCATGATGTCAGTTAATCACAACGTCCACAATTCAACTTTTTCTCTGCACCCCTACCTACATGACATGCATCCATTGGAGTATTATTACAGCCTCACTATTATTAATTCCGTCATGTTGAGACCAGATGTCATACACCACTTTAGCTCCACCTCCCGCTGCTCCTTTGCCAACGCCCTCATATCCTGCAGCCATTTGGATGGCACTACCGGTTGATAGCTCGGGATTCCCGCCAATAGTTAAATTGGTATGAGGTCCACCTCCCACATAACCCCTTGGGAAAAATGCATCCCTATTATTATCATCAGGCATATTAGGGGGATTATTGAGAAATAAATTGAGCGAAACTACATTCACATCTCCTATCTGGTTAGTATCAAATCCAGCCAAAATTATATTCTGTTCAACGAGTTCAATACCAACCTCACTTCCACCATCTGCCTGGTGAAAGGCCATTTTATGTACTTTATCATTTCCTGATATAAGAAGCTCAATGGTGCTTGTATTGGTGGCTGCTATTCCAATAACTGTAAGAAGAAGTAACATTAATATGGAAATCAAAAGGACAGAGCCATTATTATTACTTCCAATATAAAATATATGTTTCATATATTATATTCCTTATCAAAAATACTGTTCATATTATATCAGCCTTCATAGAAGTAATAGATGTGTTTTTAAGATTTCCTCTAATTGACCACGTTACAAACACCCTTATTGTTTTAGTATTATTTATTGGGTAGTCGTTTGCTATATTCCAAGATATGTTGTATCTGCCATTTACTTGGTTCCCATCAGCTATCACATTATTACCACTTTGTGTGTCATCTAATCCACCAATACCATTATCATTAGTATCTTTAGTCAAAGGATCATCATAAGGAAGACCTGTCAATTCCTCTGCTTTATTTTGAGCAAGTGTGATAGCCCGAGTAAGTTCATTACCAAAAGAATTACCTTTAATAGATGTAATCTGCATCTTACCTAAAGCAAGTATTCCAATGGCAAATACTGTTATAGCTATTAATATCTCTATAAGGCTAAAGCCTTTCTCGTCTAGTATCTTTACACCTTTATATCTCATTTGACCCTTCCTGTTACAGTCCCAAATTCCTTACTTTGATTAACGTACTGAGTAGCCTCCTTCGATAATGATCCGGGGCGCCGCCGGCATGATCTTCTATTACCGGTCTCTGTCCGTTAAAGTCCGGATCCGGTATGTCAGTGCGAGCAAGTATACTAATCCGGATCAATCTTATATCATCATAATCATTTGTAGTATCTCCATCAGTGTTATTATAAGTATTCGCCTCATTACCATCGGCAAAAATTATGACAACTTGTAAATCTTCAATATTTTCAGCAAAAGGCTGATAGCCTCCACCTCCCAAAGCCACTCTCATTGTTGGATGATCAGGGTCAGTACTATCCACTTTATATGATACATATTTAAGTTTATATATTATGCTTCCTTGGCCATATCCACCTGGGGGAAATGTATTCTGACCCCCTGGGGGATTGATTGTAGCAGAGGGATTGTGTTGTAATCTTGAGGATACAGACAGTACCTTTGTTATTGTTAAAAGGGTGCCACTGGTTCCATCTGTAATGACTATTAAATCACCCTCTTGGAAACCGGATGTGGAATCAACATTAAATATTGCACTCGGATTGGGCATAGATGCCGAAATGGATGTGGTGACACCGGCATCCGCATAAATTAAATCAATCTGATCCGGATTATTATTGAAGGTTTCAATAGA
Organism: uncultured bacterium; assembly: GCA_965539945.1. Lineage (GTDB taxonomy): Bacteria > Desulfobacterota > Dissulfuribacteria > Dissulfuribacterales > UBA3076 > UBA3076. Next base: position 1,997 of record CBETWD010000059.1, on the reverse strand, counting down.
GTTCACATAGCCCCCAAAGCCAAAGCCCGCCATCCTCACATCCCTGGCTATGATATCCATTGCTGCCCTGAGATTCTGTTGCATTTCAGCAACCTGGTCCTGGATAAGATAACTTTTCTGTTGGGATTTAAATGCTGTGAATATAGCGCCAGCCACGATGCCAGAGATGGCCATGGCAATAAGGAGTTCGATTAAGGTAAAGCCTTTTGATTTGCTTGATTTACACATTTTTTAATTCCAATTATTCTTGTTAAATGGAAGCCTGCCATTATATTTTCGTAATTTTGTAGAACCAGTAGATACTACAGTTATTGCGTAACAAATATCGTTATTTTTATTTTGAATATAAATAGTTCCACTGTTAGAGCTACCTCTACTGTTGAAAGTTATGGAAGAGGCTCGCGTACAATTATCTCCATTCCAATTTGATGCAGCATTACCGGTTCCATAATCAACGCCACTTTTATAAGTGGACAAGTCGATTTTATATTCACCTGGTGTATAAGCATTATTATTATCAGCATCAAAATAATAAATTTCTGGATTTATAACGCTATCAAATCTCGTAACGATATTTTTATTCTCCTTTACAGCTTGCATCCTCGCTTTTTGCATGTTCGAGGACAGATCCCTCGCCGCCGACTTCAGTCTGTAATTCGGCAACCAACTGATAATATTAGGCACTGCGATGGCAGACAGAATGGCTATGACGACCATGACGATCATTAGCTCCACCAGGGTAAATCCAGCTTGATCATGACGACCAGCTTTGCAATAAAAGCCGTGCATTGTTGTCTTTCTCCATATTTTCATATGTTATATTCTCCGTTTCATTATCAGTTTATGCACTGACTATGCCACAACAGGGCAGAGCATCACCCTGCTGTTATTATTGGATATTCTTCAAAACAAAAGAGGGCGAACTGGGTATGTCATTACCCACTTTGGGTAATCGCTTACCCAGTGTCTATCCACACCTAAATTGAACCGCGAAGATAATTCTTGCGTCTTGGGACAAGAATTCTGTGTGCTCTGTGAACTCTGTGAGAGATATTTTTTTCTCTCGCCCGCTCCTTGCAGTCGCTAGAGACCACAGAGACCGCAGAGACACCCAGGACGCAAAGGAATACCTTTCATTGCAAAAAGGCTTTGCAATTCTGTAATGTGTATAGTATGATAATTATCATTATATGATTTATTATACTTTGCAATCAGGAAAAGGAAATGGAGCGCATCACTGTAACTCAAGCAGTACGTCAATTCTCAGATATACTTAATCGGGTTTTCTACCAAGGAATAAGTGTGGAATTAGAACGAGGAAATAAGGTCATTGCTCGAATATCTCCGGCTTCCTCTGAATCACCCTTAAAAGTCAAAAACCTAAATAGGTTGTTTTCAGAACTACCTTCGCTTGGGAAAGATGCAGAAGCCTTTGCAAAAGATCTAGAGGATATTCGAAATCAAATTCCGTTGGAGAAAAACCAATGGGGCTAATGTTAGACACGAATGTTTTTATTCATTCAGAGCGATCGGGGGTTCCGATAGATTTTTCACAATGGGAAGAATATGGAGGTGCGTATATTAGCTCTGTCACGGTTTCAGAGTTATTAGTTGGGGTTCATTACGCCAATAGTAAAGCAAGGAAAATTCGTCGTTCAGCCTTTGTTGAAACCATATTAGGAAATTTTCCTGTCTTGGATTTCAATACTGAAGCGGCTAGGGTCCATGCTGGTTTATTTGCAACACTCGCCAAGCAAGGACAAATGATTGGTGCTCATGACTTAATCATTGCTGCAACAGCGTTAGTCCATAACTGTGCAGTGCTGACAGAAAACACCAAGGAATTTGAAAGGGTGCCAGGGCTTGAGACCATCTCATTCATTAATAAATCTAAGTTGAGCGTTTAGCTGTTAGCCATTAGCGTTTAGCTTTGAAAAATCAAGGTCTGATTATCTCGACTCCGGCCTCTTTCAACAGGGCTATTGCCGTACCTTCAC
>CBETWD010000058.1:0-12225 GCA_965539945.1 uncultured bacterium | reverse complement strand
TTCAGCTACGATGTTTCCTCCGTCCGGGCCCCCACCCGGTCCCAGTTCTATTATCCAGTCTGCAAGATTCAGTATCTCAGGCTGGTTCTCGATAAGTATGACCGAGTGGCCCTGCTCAAGAAGTTCGTCCAGAACCGGAATAAATCTTTCCAAGTCCCTTTGGTGGAGACCACGGGATGGCTCATCCATGATGTAGATCGTGGGGTCATGGGCCTGTTTCGCGAGTTCCCTGGCGAGCTTGAGTCGCTGGGCCTCACCGCCTGAGAGTGTGCAGGCAGGTTGGCCAAGTTTGAGATATCCAAGCCCGATCCTTTCAATTACCTCCAGAGGGCGTCTTATCCTGGGTATCCTGGCAAAGAAATCCGCCGCATCCTTTACTGTCATATCCAGGACTTCTGCTATGTTTAGCCCCTTATACCTTATTCCAAGGGCTTCCCTGTTGTAGTGCATCCCTCCGCAGAGGTCACAGGTTGTCTTAATTGACGGGAGATACTGCAGGTCTAGATCAATAAAGCCCTGGCCTTTGCACCTTTCACACCTGCCGCCCTTGCGGGTGAGGCTGAAGTAGCCGGCCTTATAACCTCGGCTCCTGGCCTCCGGCGTCCTGCAGAATAAGCCTCTTATGTGGGTAAAAATACCCATATACGTTGCAGGCATTGAGAATCGGGCCTTTGCAAGGGGTGCCTGGTCTACCAGGATTGTCGCAGGCATGGTGGACAATCCACACTTCAGGATCAATTTTGTCTTTTCAGAAGGTCCGTCTCTATGGTAACTGCGGATCGCATGATATAATTCGTCAGTTACCAGGGTACTTTTGCCGGAACCGGAAACACCTGTTACACAGACCAGGCAGCCAAGAGGGAAGGCCACTGTAATGTCTCTGAGGTTATTTTTCTGTGCGTTACAGAGGATTACCTGCCCATGGTTTTCTCTTTTATGACCATGCCTTTTGAGACGTCTGTTTCCTTGAAGATACGGTCCTGTAACGCTGTTTTGGTCTTTTGCCATATCTTCGGCTGTGCCGGAGAAGACAAGGCGTCCTCCTTCATCTGCTGCTCCGGGACCCAGCTCAATTACGTGGTCTGCCTTTCGAATGATGTCAAGGTCATGTTCCACTACTATTATTGTGTTGCCCTGATCTTTTAAATGGATGAGATTCTGCCATAGGGCTTGCTGCTCGCGCGGGTGCAGACCTATTGTGGGCTCATCCAGTATATACAGAATTCCGGTCAGGTCCCGGCCAAACTGGGCACCCAGGCGCAGTCTCTGGATTTCTCCGCCTGACAGGGTTGTAGCAGGTCGATCGAGTTCGAGGTAACCAAGACCCATTTCCTCTAAGGGTTTGAGCCTGGATGAAATGGCCTCGATAATGCGGATTCCGGCCTGGATGTTTTTTATACTGTGGAATTTTTCTGGAAATTTTATGGAAAAGGAAAGCAGCCATATGTAGGTTTTGTGTACAGACCATGTCATGAGATCGGGAAAGGCCCTGTCTTCTATGCGGACACTTCGGGCAAATGGGTTTAACCCGGTGCCGCCGCATTTCCGGCAAGGTTGAGCCGATTTGTTTTTGCCCTTGCCTTTGCAGGAGAGGCACATTCCATCCGGGTGGCTGGATGAAAATATCCTGGGGCTGAGAGTGGGAAAAGACTCTTGGCATTCAGGGCAGGTCATCTTCTCACTGAATGTAAGTATCTCAGGCCTTTTCCCCTTTTTTTCAGGAAGGATCTCTATCGCCACAGAACCCTCTCCATGACTCAGGGCCAGGGTAAGAGAATCTGCAAGGCGTGAAAGGATCCCTGGTTTCACTATCAGACGATCCACTACCAGTTCCAGGGACTTGGGTTTCTTTTCCAATGTTACCGGGGCATCCAGGGTAAATGGTTTTTTGTCTATTTTTACCCTGAGAAAGCCATCCTTTTTCAAATGGTTCAGTATGTCGTCCAGGGGTATCAGATCCATCTTTTGAGTCATGGGCGCCATCAAGATCAATTTTGTTTCCTCTGGAAGGTCCAGAATCCTGTCAGCCATCTGATCTACACTTAGGGTTCTGATCTCTATTTGGCACTTCGGGCAATACGGCCGGCCACATGTGGCGAAAAACAGGCGCATGAAGTCCGCTATGCCGGTGAGTGTAGCCACGCTGGACCTGGGACTACGCACAAAGGGCTTTTGCTCAAGAGCAATGGGGGGAGGGAGGCCCTTTATCGCATCCACCAAAGGCCTGTCCCATAGGTCGACAATACGTTTTACCGCCATGCCCAGAGATTCAAGGTAGCGATATTGACCCTCGGCAAAAAGCACATCCAGGGCCAGGGTTGATTTGCCGGAGCCCGAGGGACCGGTCAGGACTGTAATTTTTCCCAGCGGTATCGAAAGGTCAAAGCTTTTAAGGTTGTGTTGACGGACATTGATGATGTCTATGGTTTGATTTGTCATGCGTTATGAGTTATCTATGGAGGCTGCTCATGTATACTTTGTCTTAACAAGAAAGGAGAAAGGCCGTACAGAATGCTTGGAAGCGGAAAGGGCACTGGTGGCCCTCCCGGACTTCAAATCCGGTGCACCGGGTGAAGAGCTCGGTGGGTGGGTTCGATTCCCATGCGCTTCCGCCAGATATTTAATGATTACAGTAAATCAGCTGTAAAATATAGTCACAAAAACATCACAAGAAATTGGGCGGTTCTCACGGCTGCCCTTTCCAAATTCAAGCTATACATACACTGCCCGTCTTACCCTCTCAACCCTTCTTTTTTAAATGGACACCGAAAGTTTTAAATATAAGCATATCTTTTCGTAATGACGTGATGACGATATGGCACTGAAACGACCAGCAGAAATCAACGCTGAAATCTATGATGATTTGTCTCATCATACAGTCTTTTTATTCGTTTAAAAAATAAGAGCCTGCTTAATTTTATTGTCATATAAATCAATGCTGAAATTTATACAAACACAGGTGATACAAATTGGGGATTTGTCAAGCGGGATTTAATCCGTATTTGCAGAAACAAGATGAACATCCCTCTGTGGGAAGGGGATGGAGATGGCCTCTTTTTCAAAGGCCTTGTAGATGGTATTCATGAGCTGATGCGTGGCAAGGCCTCTGTTCCTCGGGTCTTCTACCCAGCACAGAAGCTCAAAGTCAATTGACGAATCCCCAAACGCCCTTAGCCTCGCCCTTGGCTCCGGGTCTTTTGACACCATGGAATTAGACCTGGCTATATCTACGAGGATGTCGTCTACTTTTTCCAGGTCGCTCCCATAGGCCACACCCACCGGTATGCGGATCCTGAATCTGGGGACCGGGGCGCTTTCATTGATTATCTTGACATTTGCCAGTATGGAATTGGGGACGGTGATAAGCACATCGTCTCTTGTCTTGATCCTTGTAGAACGAATGCCTATATCCACCACTTCTCCCCTTTCCCCGGTATCAAGAATTATGTAATCCCCGATCTTAAAGGGTTTATCCACAAAAATACTGATCCCGCCAAAGAAATTGGCAAGGGTATCCTTTGCTGCCAGTGCTACGGCTATTCCTGCAATCCCTGCAGATGCAAACAGCGGCGTGAGGTTTACATTCCAGATTGCAAGCATCCACAGGATACCTATGATCACTGCTGCAACACGAAATATGTTCTTGAAGAGAAGGAAAACGTCTCGTCCGGCATCCCCTGTCTTGACCGCGATTGGAAAGCTCTTGTCTGACAGCCAGTTCACGATTCTGATAACCGCAACCCACCACACAAAGAAGATCAGACTCTTGGTAACCATTGGAAAGATGAAGTCCCAAGGCGGCCGCAGCTCCAGCAATATCAGCCCGTGAAGGATACCAATTAAGGCAACAGTCCAGCATACAGGACCACGGACAAAGGATATCAGTCTGTCATCAAAACTGAACTTTGTAAGGCCTGCCAAGCGCCTTAAGATTTTGTCAATAAATATGTCAACGGCCTTGGCCAGCACCAGGTAAATCAGTACTGTGGTCAGGGCCTCAAGGCCAGGCACGTCACGAAATATCTTAAAACGATCCAAGAGGTGTAAAAGATCCATGTTGACATCAAACATAGGATATATTATAAAAAATTCTTGTTTTTCGACAAGCTAATAGACAATATATTCAGATATGGGAGGATAGATTGGCCAATCACAAGTCTGCTCTTAAGAGGGCACGTCAAAATAAAGAACGTCAACTGCGCAACAACTCCAAAAAAACCAAAATAAAAAACGTTATAAAGGCACTTAAGGCCACCATTGCAGAAAAATCACCTGCAGAGGTCCAGGAGCATATGCGTTTGGCTCAAAAGGCCATTGCCAAGACGGCGGCCAAGGGTATTATTCACAAAAGTACAGCTTCACGGAATATTTCCAGGCTGAGTAAGAAGGTCCAGGTACTGATAAAGGCCCAGGCAGCGGGTTAGAAAACACCCGTAATCCTGTGATAGATTATATCAGCCACGTCACGGCTGAGCTTTTGCAGGGCCTCGTCCTTGAGACCCTCAGTATGCATTACATCCTTCCCCACAAGAAATTCTTCCTCTCTCGCGATATTACCGGTCTGCCATATGACCTTGCCGCTTTCGCGGTGTACCAGATGCACAGAACACTCGGCTGTGATGCGTCGTTCAACAGCCTGGTCGTATCTAATGTAGGAAAGACCGCCGGTGCTTGTGCTTACAATCTCTCCCTCAAGGATCACATCGGCTTCATCCTTTGGGACAAGCTTAAGTCCTCTGCCCCTTAAAAATTCATGTCTGAGTTCTTCTGTTATCCAGACCCCAAGGAGAAGTTCGTTGCTGCGGTTAGCCAATGGTGCCACATATACGGTTTTTATCCAGGGAGGTAATGACTCTATACGTTCGGCACAGTGGTATCCACAACCGGATAACGAAGTCCAGAGGACACAGAAGGCAAAAAAAGCAAGGATAAAACGCCCCTGGTGACGTATACAGGAAACAATTTGTAAAAATTTAATCATCTGATAGACCTCAATTCTTGACTACAATGTTAATCAGTCTTCCAGGCACATATATGATTTTATGTACAGCCTTCCCTTCTGTGAATCGCTTTACCTTCGGATCATCTAAGACCATAGATTCGATGGATTCCTTATCTGTATTCTGAGCTACCTCGACCTGGCTGCGAAGCTTACCGTTTACCTGTACCACGATATTTACAGTATCTGCCCGTGCGACATCAAGATCTGCAGCAGGCCATGGCTCAAGACTTATAGTCTTTTGATGGCCAAGAAGCTGCCACAATTCGTCTGTTATATGGGGCACCATTGGAAAGAGCAAGATCAACACTGCTTCCATGGCCTCTCTCAGTACGGCCCAACTCCCCTGTTGGTCCATCTCAGGGGTTCCAGACCGGTTGAGATAGGCCATTACCTCATTGATCAACTCCATGACCGCGCTGATGGCCGTATTGAAATGAAAGCGCTGTTCAATGTCTTCGGTAACTTTCAGAATCGTCCGGTGTGTTTTTTGTCTGAGGGCCTTGGTGGCATTTGTCCCCTGGATCAGGGTCTCCTTGTCAGTCCTTGCTGAGGTCAAACCCTCAAGGTTTTCCGTGATCAGACGCCAGATCCGGTGCAGAAACCTGTGGGCACCCTCAACTCCTTGATCGCTCCATTCAAGATCCCTTTCCGGCGGGGAAGCGAAGAGGATGAAAAGACGAATCGTATCGACTCCAAAAGTATTGATCATCTCATCAGGGTCAACCACATTCCCCTTGGATTTGGACATCTTTGCCCCGTCCTTGAGGACCATGCCTTGAGTCAAAAGATTTGTAAAAGGCTCATCTGTCGAGAGCCATCCCAGGTCCCGAAGGGCCTTGGTAAAAAATCTTGCATACAGGAGATGCAGTATGGCGTGTTCAATTCCACCGATATACTGGTTTACAGGGAGCCATGCATCCACCCTCTTCCGATCCAGGGGGGCCGAGGTTTCATCAGGGCATGTATATCTCGCAAAATACCAGGATGACTCCACAAAGGTATCCATTGTGTCGGTTTCCCGCCGGGCAGGTCCTCCGCACTTGGGGCAGGTTGTAGACCAGAAGCTCTCAAGGCCGGAAAGGGGAGACCGGCCCTGCTTGTCCAACCGGGCATCCAGGGGTAGGATCACAGGCAGGTCTTGTTTCCTGACCGGTACGATCCCGCATGTGTCACACTGGACCATGGGAATGGGCGTCCCCCAGTAGCGCTGCCTGGATATGCCCCAGTCCCTCAGGCGATAGCTGATTTTTTGGTTCCCAAGGCCCTGGGTCTCCAGGTGTCCGGTTATGGCCTCCTTGGCCTGTTCGTTCTCCATTCCATCAAAAGGACCGGAGTTCACAAGGGTGCCGGGGCCCTCCCATGCCTCTTTCATGGTCTCGGACTTCAGGTCTTCTCCCTCTGGTTGAATTACTACCTTTATTGGTAACTTGTATTCCTTGGCAAACTCAAAATCCCTCTGGTCATGAGCAGGGACAGCCATTACCGCCCCGGTGCCATATTCCATTAACACGAAATTAGCAATGTAGATAGGAATACTCTCACCGGTTAGCGGATGCTTAACATAGGCCCCGGTGAATACACCCTCCTTGGATTTGGTGATTGAGTGATTTTGTGATTGAGTGATTTGTCTTTCTCTTGAAGGTATTTTACTCCAGTGGTCTACAAAGGCCTTTACTTCTTTTTCCTGACCTGTGTCCATACAGAGTTCCAGTGCCATAGGGTGTTCCGGTGACAGGCTCATGAAGGTCGCACCCAAAAGGGTATCCGGTCTGGTAGTAAATACCCTGATTTCGCCATCCTCTCCTGCCAGCGGGAATATAATCTCCGCCCCCACACTGCGACCTATCCAGTTGCGCTGCATCGTAAGGACCTTTTCCGGCCATCCGGTCAGCTTGTCGCATCCTTCCAGGAGTTCTTGAGTGTAGTCAGTGATCTTAAAAAACCACCCATCCAGTTCTTTTTCCACTACCTCTGTATCACACCGCCAGCACTTGCCGTCCTCTACCTGTTCGTTGGCAAGGACTGTCCGGCAACCTTCACACCAGTTGACTTTGGATTTCCGGCGATATACCAGTCCTGCTTCAAACATCTGGATAAAGAAGAGCTGTTCCCAGCGATAGTACTCCGGATCACATGTGGCAAACTCTCTTTTCCAATCATATGACAACCCCAGGCGTTTGAGTTGTTTGCGCATGTAGTCAATATTTTCATAAGTCCATGTGGCAGGATGGGTCCTGTGTTCAATAGCAGCATTCTCAGCAGGCATACCAAAGGCGTCCCACCCCATGGGATGAAGGACGTTGTAACCTTGCATGCGTTTGTACCGGGCCACTACGTCCCCTATGGTGTAATTCCTGACATGACCCATATGTATCCGGCCTGAAGGATAGGGAAACATCTCCAGGACATAATAGCAGGGCCTGGAGCTATCCTCCCTGGCGGAAAAAAGGCCCTCTTTGGCCCAGTCGGCCTGATGCCTTTCTTCTATTATTTTGAAATCATATCGTGCTGTCATGATATCTGAGAACTATGCCTTTTCCGCCCTTTCTCTATCTCTTAAGACTGCATCCAGGATGCCGTTTACAAAGGCGCTTGATTCCCCGCTACAAAACTTTTTTGCAAGCTCAAGGGCCTCATTTATGGCTACTTTAGGAGGAATATCAGGGCAGTAACATAACTCAAAGGCCCCTATGCGCAAAATATTCTTGTCTACACTGGCCATTCTGTCCAAACGCCAATGCTTGGCGTTCTTTTTCAGGATAGAATCGATCTCCGCCTTATGGGTAAGCACCCCTTGCAGCCGGGTCTGTCCGAATGCCAAGGCAGGATCATCTTCAGGGATAGCCTCTGAAGCCAGACCAGTGGCATATTCCATAATGACCTTGTCTATGTCTTCAATGGTATTCCAGTCACATTGGTAAAGGATCTGAAGGGCAATCTCTCGCCCTTTATGGCGGACGGACAATTTAGGCATTTAGGCCTTTTAAGAGGTTTGCCATCTCTACGGCCGCAAGGGCAGCGTCCCAGCCTTTGTTCCCGGCCTTGGTGCCTGCCCGTTCAATGGCCTGCTCGATACTGTCAGTGGTGAGTACTCCAAAGGCAACAGGGCAATCTGCCTGCATTGCAACCTGTGCAATCCCCTTGGAAGTCTCAGCAGCTACATAGTCAAAGTGTGGTGTAGCCCCTCGGATGACACAGCCCAGACATATTACAGCGTCATAGCGGCCGCTGTTGGCCATACGCCTGGCGACAAGGGGAATTTCAAAGGCCCCGGGCACCCAGGCCACTTCAATATCATCTTCTATGCATCCATGCCTGACAAGCGCATCTAATGCACCTCCAAGCAGCTTACTGGAAATAAATTCGTTAAATCGCGCAATCACAATACCTAAACGCAATCCCTGGGCCTGCAGGTGACCTTCAAATGTCTTAGGCATGATATTCCCCCCCTCATTTATTGACAATGTTGAATGTTGAATGTTGAATGCTGAATTGTGGAAGAAGATTAAAAAAACATATACCTTAATTCAAAATTTAACATTTAAAATTCAAAATTGTGTCTGAACAGTCTTTTCGTTCAGACACTAAATATGTAACAGATGTCCCATCTTTTCTTTCTTACACATTAGATAGTCCACATTCTCCTCATTAGGTGGGATTTCAATAGGGACTCTTTCCACCACTTCCATTCCATAACCCTCAAGCCCAACAATCTTTTTAGGATTGTTTGTCATGAGTCTCATTTTTCTCACCCCAAGATCCCGCAAGATCTGAGCACCGACACCATAGTCCCTGAGATCCGGTTTAAAACCCAGTTCACGGTTGGCCTCCACGGTATCTCTTCCCTGATCCTGGAGACAATACGCCCGGAGTTTGTTAAGGAGACCGATACCCCGACCTTCCTGTCTCATATAGATAAGGACACCCCGGCCTTCTTTGGCTATCTGACTCATGGCCCTCTGTAACTGCAGACCGCAATCACATCTGAGGGAACCAAGCACATCTCCTGTCAGACACTCAGAGTGCACACGCACAAGAATTTCCTCGTCTGCTTGGATTTCCTGATCCCCCAGCACCAGGGCAAGATGCTCATTGGGATCGATTATGCTGCTGTAGACGATGAGCTTCCATTCTCCACCAAACCTGGAGGGCAGCCTGGTCTCAACATCCCGATTTACAAAACTCTCAGTGCGAAGACGATAGGCTATAAGGTCTGCAATTGTGACAATCTTGAGATCGTGTTTTTTAGAAAAAACTTCAAGATCCGGCATCCGGGCCATTGTCCCGTCGTCCTTCATGATCTCGCATATGACCCCGGAGGGCTTCAGGCCTGCAAGCCTTGCGAGATCCACTGAACCCTCGGTCTGACCTGCCCTCACCAGGACCCCTCCCTCCCTTGCCTTTAATGGAAAGATATGGCCCGGCATGGCAATATCCTCAGGCCCGGATTCGTCTGCTATGGCAGTCAGGATAGTAGTTGCCCTGTCATGGGCAGAGATACCTGTTGTGACTCCATGTTTAGCCTCTATGGATACTGTAAAATTCGTGCCGTACATCGATGTGTTCCGGGAAGTCATCATAGGGAGCTTCAGCTTGTTTACCCGCTCTTCCGCAAGGGCAAGACAAATCAAGCCGCGACCATACCTGGCCATAAAATTGATGGCCTCAGGGGTCACCTTTTCTGCAGCCATAGTGAGGTCACCCTCGTTTTCCCGGTCCTCGTCGTCGACAAGGATAAACATCTTTCCAGCCCGAATATCCTCAAGGGCTTCTTCTATAGTGGATAATGACATTGTTAAATAAACCTCGTTAAAAAATTTTTGTCTTTTGTTTTCTCAATTTAGGTCAGAGACAATTAACATATTAAGGTTATTTCCTTTTTTTAATTCAAAATTCAAAATTTAGAATTCAAAATTGTATCTGAACTGCCTTTCCGTTCAGATACTATATAAACCCATGCTGTGCCAAAAACTCCGCATTAATATTGGTCTGTTTCTCTGGCTTAATATGCCCGGCCAAAAGTAATTTTTCAATATACTTCCCAATGAGATCTACCTCAATATTGATTTTATCTCCCCTCTTTCTGAAACCCATAGTAGTGAGCTTGACAGTATGCGGGATAATGGCCACGGAAAAACGGCCCTTACTACAACTGTTTACAGTAAGGCTGATGCCGTCAATTGCAACCGAACCTTTTTCAATAATGTACCGGTCAAGGCTCTCGGAGATAGCTATAGTAAATAAAGTAAATTGGCTTAGATGCTCCTTTTCAATTACTTCTCCTATTCCATCCACATGACCACTTACCAGATGTCCGCCAAGACGGTCTGAGAGCCTAAGGGCCCGCTCAAGATTAACACGGTCTCCAACCCTGAGCCCGGATAATGTGGTCCTTGAAAGGGTCTCTGGTGAAACTTCCACACTGAACACGTCATGGGAGATAGTAACGGCGGTCAGGCAGACTCCGTTCACAGCAATACTCTCCCCCTCCTGGGGATCTTTAATAGAAAAATCGGGATGAATAGTAAGGACCAGACCTTGACCTGCCTGCCTAACATCCTTGAGGGTCCCAAGGCCCTGGATTATTCCTGTAAACATTTATTATGGTCAGCTCCAGAAGGAATCAATGTTTGTGACCAGACCATGGACCAGCCAATTATCGCCCAGCTTGCGATGTTGCACCTTTGACAGCCTTGTTGCCCTTTCTACGTCCACGGCTCCCGAACCGCCTATTGCGGGCCGTGCATCCTTTCCTCCGATTATTATAGGAGCATAATAAAAAAAGGCCTCATCAACAAACGCCTGGTCCCAGAATGCCCCGTGGACAGTGCCTCCGCCTTCCACCAGAAGTGACTGCGCCCCAAAGTCGCCCAGCATCCTGAGCACATCCCTGATATTTACCCTGCCTTGCCCATCAGGTGGCGCAAACCAGACCTTTGCACCTGATGCCTCCAGGGCCTGCCTGTGTTCATCTGTGGATTTACCTTCCACCCCGATTATCACAGTAGGTGCAGGGGACTTCAGGCGGCATATCCGGCTGGAAGGGTCAACGCTCAGTCCACTGTCCAGCACTATCCTGATGGGGTCTTTACCAACTTTTTTGCCATTTCTGCAAGTAAGCTGTGGATCATCCGCCAATATGGTGCCTTTGCCGACCAGTATGGCGTCACTTATTTCTCTCAGGCGATGCCCCGATCTGCGGGCCTGCTGATTGGTAATCCACTTGGAGTGACCTGTCCGGGTTGCAGTCCTGGCGTCCAGGCTGCATGCCACCTTGGATCTGACCCAGGGCATACCGGTCAATATGTGTTTGGTAAAGGGGGCAATCAAAAGACGGCACTCATCTCTGAGACACCCTGTCTCGACTTCAATGCCCTTGTCCCGCAGAAACCCTGATCCGCCTCCAGCCACCTTCGGGTTTGGGTCAAGCGTCCCGATTACGACCCTACTGATGCCTGCCTGCAGTATGGCATGTGTGCAGGGCGGTGTCCGGCCGGTGTGGTTGCAGGGTTCCAGGGTCACATACAGATCAGCCCCTTTGGCCGTATCTCCAGCGGCCCTCAAGGCATGGACTTCAGCATGGGGTGTGCCGGCCTTCCGGTGCCGGCCTTCTCCCAGGATTATTCCTTGCCGGGCCACAACCGCGCCTACGGCAGGGTTTGGGGTGGTGTACCCAAGGCCCTTCTCGCCAAGTCTAAGGGCACTGCGCATATATTTAATATCTTCACCGGACCACATTCAAGAACTCTGATTGCGGGAACTTTCGCTCAGCAGCTCTTGCAGTTGATCCATGAACTCATTGAGGTCCTTAAATTGCTTGTATACAGAGGCAAAGCGCACGTAAGCCACATCGTCCCATGCCCTCAATTGAGACATAACACGTTCCCCTAAGAATCTGCTATCCAACTCCCTTTCTCCTCTATCTTGAATTTCTTTCTCAAGATCGCTGACAAAGGCATCCACTTCGTCCATGCTCACCGGCCTCTTTTCACAGGCCTTTACTATCCCCTCAACAATCTTATTCCGGTCAAAGGATTCACGTCTTCCATCCTTTTTGACTACCATGGGATGAAATTCTTCAATCCTCTCATAGGTAGTAAAACGCTCATGACAAGACAGGCATTCCCGGCGTCGACGTATGGCCCTGCTGTCCTGGCTGGACCTGGAGTCCACAACTTTACTCTCTGAAGAACTGCAGAATGGACACTTCATTGGATTTCAAC
>CBETWD010000057.1:0-12275 GCA_965539945.1 uncultured bacterium | reverse complement strand
TAAAAGGGCCCCCGGACCTTAAACAGTTCCTAGCTTAACAGCCTTCTATCATTTTTCTGGCAGATTTGACTTTCAGGCTGACCTCATCTCCTACAGAGGGCAAGAACTCCTTTTCTGCTTTGAGCAATACACAGAAACCGTCCTTTTCATTGCGCCATATGATACTTCCTTCCTCCTTGACTAACGCCGAGGCCATATCATTCAGTGTAGTATCACTTTCAGTAAGGAATACAACCTTTGCCATGAACTTACCCATGCCCTTCACTTTCAGAATGATGCTCTGTTCAGGCTCAAGTTTTTTAGGCAAGGTCCCTTGTATCAAAACCAGATTGGAGATTTGGCCCTTTACTTCGCATGGCTCTTCTCCGCGATCAGGCAGAAGATCCTTCAGTGCCTCACATATCTCTGTATCTTCTTTGACCACTGCCGCCACCTTACCTTTTTGGCGAGCGGCATCACAGGTTGATGACATGACATTCCATACAAAACACGCTACCAACAATAATAAAACAAGATGAAGTTTTTTCATAGCATAACCTCCTTACAAGGTGTTGTGAGCCACCTGCAAACAGCTTCGCAAACGGCTCATATCAATAATAGTATTACTTAGGATGACAACCTTTACACTTTACCGGTCCGGTTGTCTTCTCGGCCTTGTGCATATTTTTGTGACATCCTAGACAGGTTTCATGATAGTACTTTTTTAGATTCTTCAGACCTCCTGCAGCGACCAACACACCAGACAACCTGTCACAGGCAGGCCCCATGGAAATTTCATCCTGCGAGATGGTTCCTGGATGACAGGCTGCACAGGTGAAGTTGCCATCATATTGTACAGCAGAAAAGGAAGAGTTTCCCTTGAGATACTCCCTCGCGTGAGCTATATGATTAAACCCCTTCACGTCCTTAAGGTCCTCAGGCAATCCCTGCATTGACGGACATTTGGCCTGGAGGTTAATATCTATAACCTCTGTAAACTCCTCTTCAGCACTACCATTGTCTGCCATTATTTTGGTTTGCGTTCCCATAAGGAGCAGACACACGACTGCCAATACGCCAAACAGCCAGGGCTTCCATACTGCATGTATCCCATGGCTTTCTGTGATGCTTTTTTGTTTGAACATCGCAATACCTCCTTTATTTTTTTATAGAAAAGCGGCCGCGTTTCTTAATTAAAGTATTGATTCTATCCCTGGAAAATACAATGGACATCGGGTCAAATGCCTCCCGACATCACCACATATAGGCCCGATGTCGGCAAATCCTCGCGCCTTGCCCTTGAACAAAATCTTGAATTTGCAAAAGGCTCGTTACTATTTACGTAAGCGTTCACAGGGCACCGCATCTACTTTGTTGTCGGGCACTTGAAGTACAGGGAGTACGTCTGCGTACCCGTACGCCTCGCATCTGCAGCACCCTGTAAACGCTTACAGTTCGGTGGGTGCGGTAAAACGGGCTTGAAATTGGAAAGTAGAAATTTGGGAGAGATGAAACGAGTTTACGAGTTGGATGTTTACAAACTCGTCCCCTAAATTCAGGTCTACAGACTCAGGTATTCAGCGCTGAACAGCTCTTCCCATGGAATAACCGGGATATTCCCAGCCATGAAAGGCCGGGGAGTGGTTGAAACACAGATGGGCCTGGCCTGGGGATGATCCTCCATGAAGCATCCCAGTCCCCGTAAATCTCTGGAGGAAACGGTCTCTGTTGACTTTATTTCGATGGCCCAAAGTACTTCACCATCTTCCAGAACCAGATCAACCTCGGCCCCATGGGAGGACCTCCAGTGAAACATGCGAACAGGTCGGAAGTTATAATGAAGAAGGCGGCTACCAACTTAAAGCGGGACAATTCGTAGGGTGGGCAATGCCCACCCTACTGTAACTCCTTGAGATTACAAGGTGTCCCGCCTTAAGTTGGTAGCCGATGAGGACAAAGGTGACTTTATCGTTGAACCGCTCAATGAGATAGTGAATCTCATTCAGGAGATCGATTTCCACATGATCTCTATTTGCCAGGGCATGCTTGACAAGCGTGCTTTTCCCGACCTGTCTGGGGCCAAAGAGAAAAAAGCTCTTTCTGCCAAATGGAAGATGGAGAATTCTTGGAACCATGTTTCAATTTTACCGTGAAAAATTTACCTTGCAATACAAAATTTCGGCACAGGCACCTTTACTCCTCAGGCCAGCGGTGGGAAATGCTGATTTTGCAATATTAATGTCGGCTCCGCTTCGCTTGAGCCGACTCCGTTAATTACGTCAACTATTCCAAGCTGTGTGGAGCATTTGCTGTTTTTTACCTGGCATGTCGCCGGGTAAAAATGTCCGTGTGGGTCTGTGTGGGTCGAGCGAGCACAGCGAGCGGGTGGCTAAAAAAAGGGGGAGCTTGACTGTACATAATTCTTACCATATGTTATTATTGTAAGAATTTTTCAATAAGGTAAAAAGACATGCAGACCACGATTACCTCAAAATACCAGACCACAATTCCCAAAGCCATACGGCAAAAACTGGGCCTGTCAGTCCATGATACACTTGAATGGGATCTCAAAAACGGCACTATGGTAGTCAAGCCCAGGAAAGCTAGCTTCTTGCGTTTCAGGAATATCGTCAGAATAGGTCCGGGAGACATTAAACGTGATATCCATAAAGCAAGAAAGCTGAGAGCTACCAGGACAGGCACGGACATGAAACCGTGATGCAAAAAGTCGTAATTGATACCAACTGCCTGATTTCCTATGTAACAGATCGCGATTTCAAACAGCAGAAGATTGTCTCATCGGTACTGGAACAGGCAGCCGGC
The DNA here is from genome assembly GCA_965539945.1 of uncultured bacterium. Lineage (GTDB taxonomy): Bacteria > Desulfobacterota > Dissulfuribacteria > Dissulfuribacterales > UBA3076 > UBA3076. The sequence goes on along the minus strand of CBETWD010000057.1, from coordinate 9,473 downwards.
TTGAAGATATGCATTTACTGTCACTTCCATGTAATCAGTGAATTCATTTTCGTCCTGGACTCTGTCTACGACGTAAACCCAAAAGACATAAGAGTTATGGCCCGGGAATTTCTATTAATGCCGGGTGTAGAATTCATTTCCGAGATCAACACAAAGACCCTGTTCAACTTCTGGCCAGAGCGCGTCCGTGATTACGGCGATGCAATAATCGCAGCGACTTGCCGCCATATCCGGGGAAGCGCAGTGTTAACATTTGACAGCAAGTTCAAGGCCTCTCTTAAAGGACTCGGGCTGAAGATATATCAACCTTACAAAATGTAGGTCGGCTCAAGCGTAACGGAGCCGACAACTTTTCATGTTGGCTATGCCTTGCGTGGACTCCGTTCACGTGAGCAGTTAACTCAGAAGCAGCTTGCGGACATGATCGGAGTCAAGCCCAGCCACATCTCTGAGATGGAGCGTGGAAAATACTTGTGATTACAGACCGTCCCTCAATCGGCGGACCGCCCATGGTAAGAATCGACGGCGACAAAGTCCGTAAGTTCAGAGAGTCCCTGGAACTTACCCAGCTCTATTTGGCTACAGCAGTTGGAGTAACCACAGATACTATTTCCCGTTGGGAAAATCGACGGTACCCCACCATTAAGAAAGAAAATGCCCTCAAACTGGCCGAGGCACTTGAGGTATCGCTTGAGGAAATACTTGAAGACCATGAAACAGGATCACAAGAAGAGGGAATAAAGGAAGAGCAACAGGAAACTGACGAGTCTGACGAAAACCGGCTACCTAAAATTTTTACAATTCGTCCGTTATTGGTCCTGACACTGGTCTGTGGGGTGATCATTTCCGGCGCTTTCTGGTGGTCTTTCTTTGGCCACGAAACAATAAATATTACCGCCTATAGATTCCTTCCACCACATGCAGCCCCCGGCCTGCCCTTTCCTGTGATAATAAGTGTAGAAACCGACCATGTTGGATCTCTTTCCCTGATATTGAGGGAATCCGTGCCCCAAGAATGCACTCCAATTGAAGCCGACCCCGCCTTCACAGCCATTGACGAAAAAACTGGCGATCTTAAATGGATATACCAGACCGATATGCAAAAAATCACCTTCTGTTATTTGGCTGCCATTAACCCTGGAGCCGGGCTTGAAAAAGAGCTGCAATTTGAAGGAACAGTCACTGTTAGAAAGGGCCGAAGCACCACTACGCCCATCAAAGGACCAAACACACTGCGATTAAGTCCCTTGCACTGGGCTGATGTCAATGGTGATGAAAAAATTGATGACGAAGAAATACTTACTGTTTACGACGAACTGGGTAAAATGAAAGATATAAATTTCGGCATAGAACAGATTGAAGATATCTGGTCTGGAAATGGATATCGCTGGGATGAAAAAACCAAGAAGTTTGTAGTAATGCCTTAAGGTTAGATGGGAGGCCTGAAATATATGTTAAATCCTAAAACATCCGGAAATCTCGCGGTCTTTGTAGGGGCCTTGTTGTTGACAATTCTCCCCATGCAGGTTTGCGCAGGGGATCTGGTCTCTGCTAAATATATTACCTCTGAGGGCCAAAAAATCGTTATGGAACTTAAGATACAGTCACCGGCCCCAAACACGGTCATCGTAATCCAGCACCTTCCCAAAGGCACAGGTATCAAGCAATCCGATCCTCCTTTTGATAAGTACAATACGAAACGTTGTGAAGCAAAATGGCTGCTGAGAAAAGTAAAACCCGGGACTCTCCGGATTTCAATGGAAACAACAGGGTCTGTTAAAGCCGGTGGGGTAAGGGGCGAGGTGCGCTATAAGGACCCGTCAACCGGCAAGATGTCAAAAATTCACGTTAGTCCCTGATTCTGACTTCTTGCCATAGGCTCTCTGTAAAACAAGCAAGCTTTCAGTGACCATCCAGATTTCCAGAACAAATACCACAAATCCGATGGAAAAAAGCAGCCAGTTAGACTCTAAGTAGAAGGTCCCCATATTAATTATCATGGCCCAGCCGGTCATAAAAAGCATGAATAGCATGGGAATCATTGTATAGCGAAGAGGGGTTTTGTTGTGGGCAAGATAAGCTGTAACCACCAGAAGTGCCAGACCGGCCAATAGCTGATTTACAGACCCAAACAGAGGCCAAAGCGTAAGGGCACCCTTGCCGCTTCCGTTGTAGAAGGCAAGAAGAAGAGCTGTTATCACTGCAATAAGAGTAGCTGGATGTCTTTTCCCAAGGGTCGGCACCCCGCACACAATACTCAGCTCGCTCACGATGTAACGCTGTAAGCGGGTAGCTGTATCAAGGGTCGTAGCGGCAAATGAGACCACGAACACACCCATGATGGTTATGGTAATTTGGTGAGGGATACCGATCCTTTCAATCATGTTGGCCGAACCCACTACAAATGCACTGATCTTAGACCCCAGACCCGCTGCAGCCCCCCAACTGGCATAGTGCTGAGAAAAGGCGGCCAGCCCTGTGAATGTCTGACCATCCTTTGTCATACCGAGAGCAAGTCCCGCACCGCAGGCGATAATAACAAAAATGGCAAGCATTGCTTCCATGAGCATTCCACCATAACCTATAAAGAGAGAGCTTGATTCGGCATCGCACTGTTTGGAGGATGTCCCGGATGAAACAAGTGAGTGGAAGCCCGAGATGGCTCCGCAGGCCATGATCACAAAGATCATGGGCCAGATAGGTGGCGCACCTTCGGGAGAAAAATTCGTTGCCGGTGCCACCATGACAGGATGGGCAAAAAGTACCCCCAGACCAAGCAGAGTAAAAGCAATAAAGAGCTGGTGGGAATTAATATAATCCCTTGGCTGCAAAAGGGTCTGCACAGGCAGAGTAGATGCGATATAGGCATATATCAGCAAGATGATCACCCAAAGTGCCAGAGGGTCCAGGCCGAAAAGAGCAGGCATTGTGATAGGAACATAAGCGCCGATTAACACTGTAATATACATCATAATGACAGCTACAATGCTCAGCGGCAGGTGAGGGAAGCCTTTCTTGTAAATCATATGACCCAGCCATAAGGCAATGGGAATTTCCAGCCATACAGGGATTACCGCCTGGGGAAACATATTAAACACAACAGCAATAACTACGCCGAAAATGGCCACTACAATCCAGAGCTCAAAAAAGATTATAATCAAAAACAGGGTCCGGACCCGTTTATTGATGACATCGGATGCGATGTCGCCAATAGACCTTCCCTGATTGCGCAGCGAAACTACCATTGAACCAAAATCATGCACAGCACCCATGAAAATAGAGCCGAAAATTACCCATATCACAGCAGGAACCCAACCCCAAATAATGGCGATTGCCGGCCCTACAATGGGACCGGTCCCGGCAATGGACGTAAAATGGTGGCCGAACAGGATGGGTTTCTGAGTAGGAACAAAATCTATGTTATCCTGCAACTCCTTGCTCGGGCATACCGCGTCCGGATTGAGCTTAAAGATTTTGCGGGCCAGAAATTTACCATACGTATGATAGGCAATCAGGAAAAGCACTGCGATCCCAAAAGCCAGATATAATGAATTCATTGAGTTACCTAATTGAAAATTATGTAACCGTTCACGTGGTTACAACGCCCCCGTTTTACCGCAACCTACCGAACTGTAAGCGTTTACAGGGTGCTGCAGATGCGAGGCGGAGGGTACGCAGACGTACTCCCTGTATTTCAAGTGCCCGACAACAAAGCAGATGCGGTGCCCTTGAACGCTTACAAAATTATTTATATGTGCGACGCCTCACACCATAAAAACACATTAGCCGTTTTAATCAATTCCCTGGACAGGACAAACAGGATTTGCGCAACTTTTAATTCCTCGTCTGGACTTCCAAGGACCGCACGATTATCCTGTTTTCTGAGTTTTCCATAGTTTTTTGCCCCATAAGAGTTTATCGTTTTGCCACGGCGGGCAGATTACGCAGGTTGGCTGCAGGAAATGCTTGAAAATGGAGAAGTGATAGAATAGTAGCACTATTATGAGAATAGAATTAGTAACCACATTGAAGAGGCAAGCAACAAAGATTCTGGCAGACCTGCGTGAATCCAGGGATCCGATCCTCATTACGGAGCATGGCAAGCCATCAGCCTATCTTGTTGATGTCGGAGCTGACTGGACATTAATTATCTGAAAAACTCTAGACACAAAACATGGCTCGTCTGCTCACTTGTCATCTGCCTGCTCCAGGATAAGGCCCTCCGGCAGACTTTCCCCGAAGGCCTGGTTTCTTTCTGTTCCTGCAAGAGGAACGACTTTCCGTAATGGTTTCAGTTTCTTCTCACCGGCCCCTAACACCTGGAGCCAGGTAATTACCTCCTGGCGGAAAGCGGTCTGCAGGTCCCTGGTCCTGTCTCCGGTAAGCCTTGCCATGGAGACCGCGGCATTAATGAGCTTCCGGGGTTGCTTCAATTCTTGTTTTTTCAGGGCCTCCAGCCAGGACGATACCTCTCCGGGAGACACCACCTTATTGGCCGGTCCATAAAGCGGTTGCCTTGAGCCTATACGAGAAAGTGCCCACAAGGCACCCTGCCAAGACCGGTTTTTAACAAGATTTGAAATAAGTTCCCTCCCGAGCTCTATCTTGCCGGATATCTCAAGTCGTTCGAGGTTGGCGGCAAAGAGCCACATCTCACGCCTCTCCTCCTGAGATACTTTAATCGGCTTCACTTTGGCCCGTTTGCGCCTCTTGGACCGGACAGGCAATAAGGCATTTGACATGGCAGAAAATATCTGTGTCTGCTGCCCGGAGCCCAGACCTGCCGCAACCCGCCGCCAGAAGATCCACCACTGGAGCCTTGGCTCCATCTCTTTTGAAAAGACCAGGCCCTCAAAATAAAAAGGCCATATCTTCTTGATTCGCCACGGGTCCGTGACCTCGCCGGTCCCGGGACGGAGACAAAAACCTGTCAAATTATACCACCTGGCCTCGTGTTGCGGGGATCTTCCACGTCCGCCCTTTATATCAAGTAATGCATCAGCCAGGGCACGCAACAGAGGAAGTGACCACAGATCCTTCTCCATGCCCATGCACTCTGTCAGATGCCTTGGGAGTTGTGATGGTTCAAGGGCTTTGTCTCCCTTATCCGGTACAAAGCACTTGCGGATTTCTTCCCCGGCCTTCTCCAGGGCCTTAAGGTCTTCTTCGGACAGCCCCTTCGGCTCTTCCTCCATCTGTTCATCAGATGGGGCCACCCGCACTCCTTCAACCTGAGAGGTTGAATCTGCGCCATTTGTTTCTGAATCCCTGAGCTGAAACTGCAAACGCCACCTGTGTGGGCTTTCCTGGGACTCGCAATAGATTTCCAGGGTCCCTATGGCCGTGACCTTTGCCCCCAATCTGATGGGAATCTGTACATCACGTCCCTTCTTGCCGTAACGTAAAACTGTTTGGAGTGGTGGAAGCTCGATAAGGTCTTCGGAATCCACCGGTACCAGATCTCCCACCTTATCTCCCTTACGGGTAGTAGAGCTGTAGAGTGAAAACTTCACCGGTCTGTTTGTCCGGACCCGAAAGGTCTTTAAGACCTCTACATCTTTTCCCTCCTCTGTCCCCCTCTCCACCAGGCAGACTCCCATAGGGGCCTGGGCCTCCTCGTCCAGGGCCACCCCCACGAAGTAGGACCTTGCCATACCTCCGCCCACTCGAAGCCCGAGGCCCTGTGTAACCAGTCCGTAATATGTGGCTCCCCAGGATATCGCCAGGTCAAGGGATCTACTGTCTAAAACACTGACAGGGCGTCCGGACCAGGATGTCAATACCCCCTTTAGGCGATTTCGTATCAAACCGGGCTTGAGTGCACCCCCATTAAAGAGCACCACAGTAGGCATCCGGCCTCCGCCCTGCCTTAAGAGAAAACGGGCCAGATGCCTGGTCACAGCCGGATCGCTTACATAGGGAAGCCCCATCTCCCTGAGACCCGTCTCGCCCCTTTCCAAAGAATCGCCTGCTTTAAGATCCACCTCGGGGAAAAAACCTTCGATAAGGACATCATTCACCTGATCCCGGTGAAGATCTGTCATCATAGTGCCGCCAATCAGGGATCGCCCACGGCCCGTAAGCCTGAGTGTGGCCTTTTCCGGCCCCCCATCTTCTAAAAGGGTCTCCTTTGCCTGTCTGCACTGATGATACAATGCATTCCAACGGGCAGTGTCCAATTCCTGGCTAAGGGCCTTTTCTGCCAAGGTCGCCAAGGAAAGATCCATGTTGTCCCCGCCTAAAAGCAGGTGGTCCCCGACTGCCACCCTTTCAAGCTTGGGAGTGTCCTTGTCTCCCTCACAGGAAATCAAGGTAAAGTCAGTCGTACCACCGCCAACATCACATACCAGAAGGAGATCTCCCGGATGCAGAGAAGTATTCCATTGCCTTTCATGAAAGGAGAGCCATGCATAAAAGGCAGCCAGAGGCTCCTCTAATAAAGTCACGGAAGGTAGACCCGCCTCCTTTGCTGCCTGTACAGTAAGCTCTCTCGCAACCTCGTCAAAGGAAGCCGGCACAGTCAAGACCACCATTTGCGCTTCCAGAGGCTCAGGCATTCTATGATCCCAGGCCTCTCTGATATGCTGAAGGTAGCGTGATGACGCGGTAATAGGTGAAACCCTGTCTATCTCATCCCCTGCGCCCCACGGAAGAATAGGGGCCTCCCTGTCCACCCCCCCGTGGCACAACCAACTCTTGGCTGAAGAAACCAGCCTGCCGGGCACAAGCCATCCTTGATCCCTGGCAAAGGAGCCAACCGCATAGGTCCTATCAGGGTCCCAGGGAAGGGATGTCGCCCCGGCCTGGAGATCATATTCCCCTGACAGGTAAAGGAATGACGGCAAAGTCGGCCTTTCGGCCACTCGACCTTGGCCTACAATCTGTGGTACGTCAAAGGTGAGTATATTGATGGAACCTGGACTTGCATCATGGAGATCCACATAGCCCACGGCAGAGTTGGTTGTCCCAAGATCGATTCCGACTATATATCTTGCTTTCATGCTCATAGGTTCACACTAAGACAATGAAGAAAAAATTCAACTGTGGTTTGGAGGCATCCTTCATTCTGTAGTTTACACTTTTTCAACATAGACGGATGCCAGCCATTAGCTGTTAGCCGTTAGCTATTAGGTAAAAACTTTGTATAAAAACGGATTGTTAAGCTAAAACCTAACGGCTAATAGCTAATCGCACAAGTCATATTTTTTGAGGTATATTACCCCTAAAAGTGTAAACTACTTTTGGCTTGCTATGAAGGATGCCGGTTTGGATTCCATTATAATGGCTTTAGGATTTTTGCATTGTAATCAAGCATGTTATTATGGCTCGAAGGACAATCATGAAAACCCTAATCGTAGGTATTAGCTAACCATTTTACGAAATGTCCTGCTCAACCCCGGTGTGATCATGCCTAAAAGAATCGCCTGGCTCGTTCTACTTGCTGCCCTTTCGGCCGTATGCTGCTCCGGCTCGTAGAATTCATCACCTCGTATGAAACGCAGAAGAAGCTTCTTCTGCATCTCGGCTGGAATCCGGGACGCAAAGACCTTTACTCTGACCCGGAAGTGCTTGAAGTAGCGCCGCATCTAAGGTACTTGAGAGCTGTTTTTCAAAACGCCAGGCCAAGACCCATCCTGCCGTACTACACTCAGATATCGGAAATCGTCCAGCCGCGTATAAACGGGGTACTGGCCGGAAAATATGCGCCTGAAGAGGCGCTTGCCGCAGCCGAGCAAGAGATTGCGGCCCTCCTGGAACGTTATGGCACCAAATGAAAGCAAAGCGCCTTAAGAAATCCTCTTTCCACCTGCCGGGCAACCTAGCCCGGATGCCTGCACTGGACAGGGAGCGTTGGATTGCCTTTGGGTTTATGGTCCCGTTTCTTCTGTTCGTGGTGTTGTTCATTCTGGTTCCGGTCTTGGGCACACTGGTGGACAGTTTTTTCCTGGATGTAACATATCTGCCAAAGAGATTCCTCGGTCTTGAGAATTATGACTGGCTCCTTCGCGATCCGGGATTTTGGCAGTCGATTTACGTGTCTTTTCGTGCTGGTCTCGGTCCCGCTTGAGATCGCGCTCGGGCTCATGATCGCGCTGGTGCTCAACGAACAGTTACCCATGCGGGGGCTTTTGCGGGCCTGCGTCCTCATACCGTGGGCCATCCCGGCGGCTGTTTCCGGCCGGGTCTTCGAGCTGATTTACAATTACAGTTTCGGTGCGGCCAATTATCTATTCCGCGTTCTGTATCTGACAGACGGGCCTGTCAACTGGCTCGGGAGCGAGGCCGGGGCCTTCCTTGCCCTGGTGGTGGCAGATAGCTGGAAGACCACGCCCTTTGCGGCCATTATCCTTCTGGCCGGTCTTTCTTCCATCCCGGACGATCTGTATCGCCAGGCCAAGATCGACCAAGCCACCTTTATACAGAGATTTACCAGAATCACTCTGCCCCTGCTCAAACCTGTGCTGATCGTGACGTTATTGTTTCGAACCATCGACGCGCTTCGCGTATTTGACATGATTTATGTCCTGACAGACGGCGGTCCGGGTGGGACCACCACATCGCTTTCGCTCTTCGGGTATAATTATTTTTCAGCAGGGGATTTTGGCTACGGGTCTGCAGCGAGCGTGATACTGTTCCTTCTGGCCTTCGCCTTGTCAATAATTTATGTCAAGCTGGGGCATTTCGAGCAAGAAGTGGCATGAAGGAAGAGCGGCTCAAAAAGATATTACTGGCCATCGGCGCCCTGCTGACAATTCTCTTTTGTATGTCACCGTTCTTTTACATGGCGCTCACAGGCCTGAGCCTGCATCCGGACTTTATTCTGCCTGACAGGCCCCTGTGTATCACCCTTTCACATTTTCACACGGTGGTTGCCTCGGATTCAGTGCATTTTGTGGTGTTCCTGCGAAACAGTCTGATCATATCAACAGCAAGCGCGGTCATTTGCGTGTTCATCGCCTCCCTGGCAGCTGGTGTGGTATATTGAAGATGGTTTCAATATGGGGAGACGTGAAGATTTGACCGGCAACAGATCAATTTTCGCTTGAAAACCGGGAGGTTCATATATGAATAAAACCAAAATGACATATTTCAAAGACGAAGATGTTTTGCATCTTGTTATTTCTGAAGAAAACGAGTCAAACAGTGTTGAGCTGAGTCCAAATATTACAGCTGAGCTTAATGAAAACGGTGACCTGATCGGAATAGAGATTTTAGAGGCGAGCTCTTTTATTCGTGACTCTATCCTTGAAACAGCTCAAGCCAAAATGCTGACTTTCGCCAAACCGTATAACCAATAGAGATTGAAACGACCTTTCAGGTCGTTTCAATCCATTGTTCAAGAAGCCCTGGATGGCAAGGTCTGTGTTATAAGGGTATTGCTTCGGGCTTCTCTGAGGATTTAGCTTTTAGTGGGAGGTAGGGGCCTTAAATTCTGAGCAGGGAACATGCTTACTCCGACAAGTGGCGTCTTT
>CBETWD010000056.1:0-12440 GCA_965539945.1 uncultured bacterium | reverse complement strand
CGATGTTCATTTTTTCAGTAGTTCAGTAGTTCATCCGGTGCAAAAACAACTTTAGCGCTTATGCCCCAAAGCCTCCTTCAACCTTGATCACTGTGTGGACATTACCTCTTGGATGAAAGTCACCTTCCAGCTTGATAGTGCGGGGGGAAAGGACCTCTGTCAGGTCTGAGAAAATTTTATTGGCGGCTTCTTCGTGCGAGATGTATTGATCTCTATAGCTATTAAGATAGAGTTTTAAAGATTTGAGTTCCACTATGAACCGATCCGGTACATAGGTTATCCTTATGGTTGCAAAATCAGGATATCCCGACCTTGGGCAAAGGCAGGTGAATTCCGGGAAACTTATCTCTATGGTATAATCGCGTTCAGGGAATGGATTCGGCCATGATTCAAGCTCGGCCTTTTTTATTTCTTTTTCTCCGTATTTCATTTTCATTATTTCCAGGTAACTGTGATGGGAAAACTATATGGTGGGTTCTATTGGACAACAAGAATCTTATGAACCGGAACAATCCTGACACGCTTTCTTACCCGCGGTAGTTCCTCATACAAAACCTCCCACGTATTAGATGTCGGATGCCCTATGGCAAGAACACATCCGTTCTCCACAGACAGTTTCACCATTCTCTTGACCTCACTTCTGATAGACTCCTTTTGAGTGTTATGGTCTAGAAATACGGCCCTTTCAGCAGCCGGTATCCCCATAGATCTGGCAGTTACATATGCCACACTGTCATGGGTAGTCTTACTGTCAACAAAAAAAAGGCCACGGCGCTTTATTTCAGTAAGAATCAATTCCATGCCACTTTTACTTGCAGTGAATTTGGAACCCATGTGATTATTTACTCCGATTGCACCGGGCACAGCATCCAGGTCCTTTCTGAGCATCTTTAACATGGAATCAAAGTCCATGCTTAGACGCAGGGCGCCGGGACCAGGGTCAATCGCACTGTTAACAGGTTCCAGAGGCAGGTGTATTAAGACATCTTTGCCGAGATCCTTGGCCTTTTTGGCCAACTTGGGCGTATGAGGTGCAGTTGGGAGAAAGGAAAAAGAAAGAGGGGCCTCTAACTTCAGAAACTGATTGTTAATTGGAAGATTATAACCCATGTCGTCTATAAGTATAGCTACTAAAGGCATAGAGGCTGTGCTTTTCGGTCTTGATGGTTTGGAAGGACTGGAAACTGGTGGTACAGAATCAGATTCCTCAAATGGCGGATGGACTTTTGGTCCTGTGCCATGTGGTAGAGGAAGCAGGTATAAAAGGGCCACAATTGCTCCGATTATTCCCAAGGCTATTATAGACCACAGTAGACGGGGAAAACGTCTTGTGAGATTTTTTTTGCGGGTTTTGCTCCTTGATGAGCGAGATTTAGACATTTAAAAGGCTTGAGCCACTCGCAAAACCCATCTTTGGCTGAAACTGCCGTTCCGAGAACAACGTCCCGATGACTGCGTTGCCCTCAAAAAAACTTGGGTTTTGCAAGAAGTTCACTTTACAGCCTTCGCAGAGGTAACTTGTTTAAATATGGCCCATGCCTTTAATATTCTAACTGCTTCTTGTAGCTGGTTATCCATAGGGGGCGGCTGTGTTTCTTCTCCACTGTCAACTTCGGAGTCGACAGCTTCCGGCTCATCTTTTTTATCTTTTACAGAATTCAGCTCATCTTCAATCAGCTCATCTTCATTCAGCAAGTGTCCTTCTAAATCGCGTTCCGTCGGAAAATGAAAGATTTCGTCCTTTTCTTTTGGTTTTTCCAGGGGCGTGTAAGGTACTTCTATATCAGGCTCTATGCCCTTTGCCTGTATGGATCTGCCGTTAGGCGTGTAATATCTGGCTGTGGTAAGGCGTACTGCAGATCCATCTTCAAGGGGGATGATGGTCTGGACCGATCCCTTGCCAAAGGTCTGGATCCCTAAAATTATTGCCCTTTTGTGATCCTGTAAGGCTCCGGCAACTATCTCCGAGGCACTGGCGCTTCCTTCATTGACCAATACTGCTATTGGGTATTTGTGATGATACTTGTTCGGATGGGCCTCAAAACGCATTTTTTGTTCTTCAATCCTGCCATCTGTATAGACAATAAGTCCCTTTTCCAGAAATATGTCAGCTACTTTTACGGCCTGGTCGAGTAACCCACCAGGATTGTTTCGCAGATCAAGAACCAGGCCCTTGAGACCTTTGCCCTTTTCCAGTTCTCTTAAGGCCTTTTTCAGTTCAAAAGTAGTCTTGTCCTGGAAGTTACTAATACGTATATAACCATAGCCCTCTTCCAGCATCCTGGATCGCACACTTTTAATGGGGATTATATCCCTTGTCAGGGTTACGTCTTTAAGCCGTCTCCATCCCTCTCGGTATATGGAGATAGTGACGTCGGTCCCCTTGGTACCTCTTAGAAGCTTTACTGACTCAATCAAGGTCATATTTTTAGTGGTTTTGTCCTCTATCTTGAGTATTTTATCATTGGCCTTCAGACCCGCCTTGTATGCTGGTGTACCCTCTATGGGGGATACAACCGTCAGTATCCCGTCTTTGAGGCTGATCTCTATGCCTATGCCGGTGAAGCTGCCTTTGGTCTCTATCTGAAGTTCCTTGTAGTCCTCAGGCTTCATGAAAGAGGAGTGCGGATCAAGAGATTTGAGCATGCCCTGTACCGCACCGTAGATAAGTTTCTTGGGCGGGATCTCTTCAACATAATTGCGCTGCACCAGGTCGAGAACAGAACCGAAAATTTTGAGTTGTTCGTAAGTTCCGTTTTCCCTGGCAGAGGCAATTTGATGTGCCTGGTAGGTGCCTATGACCATGAAAACACAAATCAGAGCAATTATAACAAGCCAGTAGCGTCCCGACTTTGGAAATTTTTCCATTTTTTTATCTCCTTCAACTAGTTATGACAATAAAACATCCTAGAAAGACAGGCAATCTCTATTTTGCAAAGGGGGTATTCATTTAGCTGGCCTTGCGTATATAGTAGGTTGGGTTAAGCGGGTACCACGCACTTATATTGTTGGGTTCGCCTAGCCCATTGCTCCTCAATGGTTTGAAATAGCCACAAAATTAGCGAACCCAACAAGATTTGTTGTAAGCGCATCGGCTTAACCCAACCTACAATTTTTAGTGGATATCCCCTTTTTTGCAATTATCACGAAAGACCAAAAACACGAAAGGGAAGTCTGCGGACGCGCCAACTTGACTTTTAGGTTTTTGTTTTGTGTTTTCGTAATTTTTCAAAGCTAAACGCTAATGGCTAACAGCTAATCGCTCAATTCAGGTAATAGAAAGGAGCTAAACTATGGCAAAATTAAAAGCGGCATTTATGTTTGTGACACCAGATGCTGATCCAGGCGACCACAGGGTAACCATATCCACACCGGCTACAGTCGAATTGATAGTCGTTGGAGTTAAGAACTATCAACAAGCAATTCAGGTCAGTAAGGAATTGGTCGAACAAGAGGTACAGGCCATTGAACTGTGCGCCGGTTTTGGTCAAATTGGCGTGGCCAAGGTAGCCCAAGCTGTAGGAGACAAAGCTGTGGTTGGTGCCGTGCGTTTCGATCGACATCCTGGTCTCGGATTTAAAAGCGGCGATGAAATATTTGACAAAAAATAAGTGTGATTCCATATAGAGAATAGGCGAATTGAGTAAAGGCTCCGCCGCCTGCAAAACGCACGAAAGATGTAACCCTGAATGGTTCACCCTGTTAGATAGGGCTCCCTTCGGGAAATTTAGCAAGGTGGACTCTAAACCTGTGAACGATTACAATAATCGCCATGACATCGACAGCCAGACCTCCCCTTGTAGAGATCCGAAATCTCACAAAGCGCTTCGGAGACAGGGTGGCGGTTAAGGATCTCGACCTCTCTATATATCCCGGAGAGTGTCTGGGGCTGCTCGGCCCTAATGGGGCTGGAAAGACTACCACCATATATATGCTCCTGGGCCTTGTCCGGCCTACTTCAGGTGAAATCAGCGTCTTTGGTGAATCCATCCCTGAACGGCTGAAACACGTAAAATTGAGAATAGGCGTGGCACCGCAGGCAGACAATCTGGATCCGGACCTGACTGTATATGAAAACCTTCTTGTCTATGCTGCATATTTTGGAATAGACCGCTCTGTAGCCGGAAAGCGAGCAGATGATCTCCTCGGTTTTTTTGCTCTGAAAAATCGAAGTGATGAGATCATTCAACATCTTTCAGGTGGTCAGCGAAGGCGCCTTCTTTTGTCAAGGGCCCTGATAAATGCGCCGGAGTTGCTGATCCTTGATGAGCCCACTATAGGCCTTGATCCCCAGGCCAGACATCTGATATGGGAGCGACTTGAGGACCTGAGATCCCAGGGTACTACTATGCTCCTTACCAGCCATTATATGGATGAGGTGTCCCGCCTGACCAACAGGGTGTTGATACTGGATGAAGGGAAGATAGTTGCACAGGGGGACCCCAGAGAAATGGTGGCGGATATGATAGGATCGGAAGTGTTTGAGGTGGCGGACAGTCCGGAAAAGCTTGACGCCCTGGAGAAAACTCTCCGTTCCTGCAAGGTGGATATCGAGAGGGTAGCAGACAGGCTCTTCATATATGCCCATGAACCATGTGCTGAGCTTGAGACTATGGCCATTTCCCTTCGTCATGTCAGTAAACGGCCGGCAAATCTGGAAGATCTGTTTTTAAAGCTGACAGGAAGGACTCTGAGAGAAAACTGATGTGGCTGCTTTTTTATAAGGTATGGCTGAGAAATGCCAGGGTGTGGCGAAAGCACGTGCGGGCCAGCTTGATAGGAAACCTGGGCCAACCATTCCTCTTTCTGCTGGCAATGGGTTTCGGCCTTGGGAGGCAAATCCCGCAGATAGAGGGAGTTACCTACCTCCAATTCATAGGTCCGGGCCTAGTGGCTTCGGCAGTCATGTACAGCGGTTCTTTTGAGACCATGTATGGCTCCTACACCAGACTCACTACCCAGCGGACTTACGAGGCCATCCTCATGACTCCTGTGAGCGTTGAGGAGCTTGCGCTGGGAGAGATTGTCTGGGCGGCAACCAAGGGCATCATTTCAGGACTCATAATGCTCGCAGCCCTCCCGCTTTTTGGCCTGATTCCCTCTCCGTGGATATTGGCCCTTATCCCCATGCTCTTTTTGGAAGGGATCCTGTTCGCATCCCTGGGACTCATAATGACTGCCTTGGCCAGCGATTATGAATTCTTTAATTATTTTACTTCGCTCTTCATAACGCCACTGTTCCTGTTCTCAGGCATCTTTTTTTCCATAAGTGCCATGAATCCGGTTATACAGAAAATCTCACTAGCCTTGCCCTTGACCCATGCTGTCAACCTTTCACGTATGCTCTGTTACGGTCGGATCGGGCCTGATTGGCCTATCCACGCACTGGTTATAATAATTCTATCCGTTTTCTGTGCCTGGGCTGCCATTGTGCTTATCAGGCGGAGGCTCATACTGTGAGGCTACGGTACACACTTAAGGGTATAGAGGCCACTGATGCCTTGGGGAATTGCCTGTCAGTGGTACTTGAACCAGGAGACCTCTTCCTTTTGTCAGGGGATCTGGGAGCAGGAAAAACAAGTCTGACCAAGGCAATAGCCTCCGGCCTTGGAATAGAGGAAAAGGAGGTGACAAGCCCTTCCTTTACCATAATCCACGAGCACCTGAACGGTCGCTTGCCTTTAATTCATGTGGACCTATACAGGCTTGGTCCCCATGCAGACGTCACAGAAATCGGGCTTGAAGACTATTTTGACGGAGAAAACGTAGTGATCATCGAATGGGCCGAGTACCTGAAGGACCCGTTGGTAGAAACGGCTCTAAAAATAGACTTGAGTTTTTTTGATGAACAAAGCAGGGAAGTGTGCATGACCGGCAAGACCAGGATCTGGGGCGAAAGGCTTTTACTGCTTGATGATTGCATAAAAGCCTCTGTAATTTCCAGGCCTGTCACTCATAAGTGATAGCTGCATTTAAACCGGTGAAAATAATATGACAAGGCTTTTAGCTGTCTCGGATCTCTACAAAAGTTCCGATGGCAGTTACTTTACCGGTTCCCATTATCCTCACAAATCCAGCCACCTGCTCCTGAATCACAAGAGGAACAATCCAATAAGATGGGGCTTTAAATGCATCCTCTACTAAAACCGGCTGCCCCAAGGAGGAATCATTCCAAGAGGCATTCGCGAGATTTCGCTGAGCTTCGGTTTGTTTTATCTTCGTCTTGGCTATTTCAAGGGCTTGATTGCAGTTGACAAACATTTCTTTTACTCCAACCTCTTTCTTGCTGAATATACAGGATCGCAAAAGCATTTTTTTGTCGCTAGAGAATGCCGAATCAAAACTCAGTGGACAGGGAGCAATCACGCTCCCTGTCCAAGGTTCTACAACTAGAATCCAAACTGTTTGGTAGGGACATATTCTTTCCTAATGATTGTCCACCAGTCTCTGGCCATTCCACGCAGAACATATTCATATGGCAACCAGCCGTAGCCACCATCACCCCATGCTGTACCCCAGGAGTTTCTGATCAAAAATGCTCCTGTTGTCTCTCTTCCACATATGGAATTCCTGATCTTCATTGAGTCATCATATCCAACTGCTACGATGCCATGACCTCCAAGTATCCTTTCACCCCGACACGGAAATGGAATTTTTCCCGTCGTCCTTCCCTGTCCTATAGAACTAAAAACGGTAAATCCGAACATTGAGGGCATGTTGGCTGCAAGGAAGGCCTTAATCCTTTGGAGGACCGTTGCTACTGGGATCCCAAAAGGATCAAGCCTGTAGTATCTTACGGTCCGATAGTTTTTGGCAAAGGCGTAGCAAAAAGCGGGTGGCTCCATATCAAAGTGAACTGTCGGAGGGGCCACTGGTGATGGCTTTTTGGTCGTATAAGGCCAGTACTTTTCAGGAGGAACCCCAAAAAGTACCATTGCACCCATTGTGGTTCGCAAAAAGGCGCCGGTATCTCCAACCCAACCCAAGAGATTTCGTGTAGTTTTATAGAGGAAAAGTCTGGATGCATCAATGTGTGTTCCAAAGGCCCTCCTTTCATAATATTCTATCAATCCAGCCCCGGCTTGGGCTGTACACGATCCTAATGGGCCCTGATTTTCGATCTGAGAACACCACGACCTCAGGTCTACGGAGGACGGTAAGCTTACTTTTTCCGGTTCGCTCACCTTCATTTCCTCAAGCATAGGCTTAATCTCTTCATGCTCTGATGTGTAATCTCTGTAATCAGGCAAATCAGGTAACCATCCCATTCCCATCTGTTCTTTGTCTCTTTCCATTGTCTTTTTCTCCTTTTCCTGTTTTTTAAAAATCTTATTAAGCGAACATTGTGCCGGAGTGGAGAAATAACGGGATATGTTGGGGATTTTTGATAATAACTTACGGATTTACTGACATAATTTAATTTCAGTTTGCCTCTAGGGATACGTTCAAAAAGGAAGAAAGAGCCATGCCTTTTGTCAAGCTGATATACATTTTATAGATATGCTGTAAATTCAGTTGACACCATGTTTTTTTAAGAGTATTGATTCTTTATGGTTCATTGCGGATTATTGGGGTAATCCGCGATGAACCTTCTTTATCTACAATTGAGGGGAGAGACCGGATGGAAGAAATAAGGCAAGAGGACTCGTTCACAAAGGAAGAGCTCAGTCTATTATATGAGACATCTACATCGATTCATGCCATACGTGATCTGGATGACATGCTCCGGAGCATCATGGCCAAGATCAAAGCGGTTTTCCATATAGAAGGCGCATCCATAGCTCTCCATGATGCGGACCGGAACGAGTTCTATTTCATCCAGACAGTGGAAGACGAAAAAGATAGAGATTATGTGAGGATGCAAAAAATGCGGTTTCCGGACCATCTGGGTGTGGCCGGCTGGGTGTTGCGGGAGAATCGGCCGGTCATCATTCCTGATGTCTCCAAGGATAACCGATTCTATAAAGGGCTCAACCACAAGGAAGACTTTGTCACCAAGTCCATGATCTGCATACCATTGCGAACTCGTAAGGGGCTGTTAGGAGTCCTCTATGCATTAAACAAGCTTGAAGGAGAGTTCACAGATAAGGAAGTAAGGTTGCTGGAAATCCTTTCGGGAACGATTGCCATCTCTATTGAGAATGCAAGACTTTATGGAGAACTCAAGCAATATGCCAGCTCTCTTGAGCAGGAGAATCGTATGCTCAAGTCGGATGTGCAGGACCTTTTCAACCTCCAGGGGGTCATTGGCTCAAGCCCTGCAATGCGCCGGGTTTTTGGCCTTCTGGACAAGGTTATGGATACAACAACCTCTGTTCTGATCCAGGGAGAGACAGGCACAGGGAAGGAACTTATTGCCAGGGTCATTCATTATAATGGCCCATTAAAGGACAAACCCTTTGTAGTGGAGAATTGCGGCGCACTAGCCGAGAACCTTTTGGAAAGCGAGCTTTTTGGTCATGTCAAGGGCTCCTTCACCGGTGCTATTGCAGACAAGAAAGGGCTTTTTGAGCAGGCTGACGGAGGGACTGTCTTTCTTGATGAGATTGGAGAAATGTCATCTGCCATGCAGGTCAAACTGCTCAGGGTCCTTCAGGAAGGGCAGTTAAGGCCGGTTGGCGGCAGCCGGCAAATCCATATAAATGTGCGGCTTATTGCTTCCACGAATCGCAACCTTGAAGAAGAGGTGAAAAAAGGAAACTTCCGCGAGGATCTTTTTTATCGTATCAGTGTATTCCCTGTCACGCTTCCACCCTTACGGGAAAGAAGAGAGGATATTCCCCTGTTAGCTGCTCACTTTCTAAAAAAATATACCAAGAAGCTAAAAAGGCCGACTGCTAAATTAACGCCTCGTGCAATGGATCTTCTCTCACAGTTCGATTGGCCAGGCAATGTGCGAGAGCTTGAGAACGAGATCGAGAGAGCCATGACCTTGGCAGGAAAGGAGCGGGAGATCAGTGAAGAGCACCTTTCAGAGAAAACTAAGACCTTATCGGAAAAGGGTATTTTAATACAAAAGACTGATGGAACACTAAAGGAAGTGACCGAGCAAATCGAACAGCGAATCGTCTCTGAAACTCTACAGAAGACACGCGGCAATCGTTCTCAGGCTGCCAGGATGCTTGGTTTGACACGCCAGGGCCTGCTCAACAAGATTGCCCGTTACAACATCAATCTATAACTAGTAATCGGTTCAGGGTTCAGGGTTCAAAGGTTGTAAGTACTTGACATTCAATAGATTATTAAATAATTCGTCTATTTGCTTCTTTCACCTATTGGGCGAAACATACTTATGCCCTCAATTAAGGCATTATCCTTTTGGTATGAACCCGTTAGGGCTTTTCAACCTGGAACCGTGAACGCTGAACCGCTCAACCTGGGTATAAAAGAGAATGTCACGTCTGTCTAAGGCATTAATCGTAGGATTGCTGATTGGCATGTTGGGAATGGCGGCAACCCTGGTTCCTTGCGGTCTTGATCTGGAGGAAAACATCGGCCTGGATTTATTGTTCAAGCTGAGGGGGGTGAGGGAAGCCCCGTCTGAAGTCGTAGTAGTGACCGTGGACAAGGTCTCTGCTGATAAATTAAACCTGCCGATAAGGCCTGATAAATGGCCTCGCTCTCTTCATGCCCGGCTCATTGAAAATCTGGTCAGAAAAGGCGCTGCAGTGATTGCCTTTGACATGACTTTCGACCAGCCCCGCTCTCCTGAGTATGACAATTTATTTGCCGAAGCGATCAAGAATGCAGGCAATGTTGTCCTATGTGAATACCTCAAAAAAGAGAAGATTTCTTTAACTGATGCAAAGGGGACGCATACAGGAGACTTGGATATAGAGAGACTGGTGCCGCCAATCCCTTCTCTTGCAGGATCTGCGGTTGCCTTGGCACCTTTTCCCTTACCTAAAGTACCTGTCAGGGTAAGCCAGTATTGGATGTTCAAGACAGGTGCCGGAGATACGCCGACTCTGCCGGTCGTGGTTTTTCAGATTTTTGCATTGGATGTGTACGATGAGTTTATCCGTTTGATGGGAAAAGTCAGTCCATCTCAAGCAGATAGACTGCCTCATGACAAGGACCTTATAATTTCGTCAAAAGCTGTAGAAAACCTTATCCGTGTCCTGAGAGATATCTTTAAGAAGGACCCGTTGATTGCAGAGAAGATGTTGGACGAGCTTCAGAATTCAAGTTCATTATCTGTAGACATAAAAAGGAGACAGGTCCTTAAATCACTCATAAAGATGTATCAAGGCGACATAAGTCGTTATCTGAATTTTTATGGTCCTCCCTGCACGGTTACAACTGTTTCCTATCATCAATTACTGCAACTTGGGGATAATTCGACTGTAATTCAAGAACAACTTGATCTTAACGGCAAAGCTGTATTTGTTGGACTTTCAAGGCGCTTATGGCCGGAGCAGAAAGACGGTTTCCATACAGTTTTCTCTCAGGCAAGCGGATTAGATATCAGCGGCGTTGAAATAGCAGCCAGTGCCTTTGCAAACCTGTTAGAGGATATGTCTGTTCAACTACTGGATGTTCGTGCGCATCTTGCCTTTATTTTAGTCTGGGGAGTAGTGCTTGGGATTGTGTGTCTCTTCTTACCCGCTGCCATTGCTGCATTCAGTGTGACCGGCCTGAGCTTATTTTATCTGGCTGCTGCCCATTATCAATTCAAACACACCGGAAGCTGGTATCCGCTGGTTATCCCTTTGTTTTTCCAGGCGCCTGCAGCTTACTTCGGCACTGTCTTATGGAAATATTTTGAGGTAAACAAGGAACGTCAAAATATCAGAAAGGCCTTTGGACATTACTTGCCCGACAAAGTTGTGGACCAGTTAGCGAAAAACATGGCATATATCAAATCAAGCAGCCACATGGTCTATGGGACTTGTTTGTTTACAGATGCTGAAAAATATACCACTTTATCGGAAAACATGGAGCCCAAAGAACTAAGCAGCTTTATGAATAAATATTGGGAAGCTTTATTTGAGCCGGTAAAGTTGCATGGAGGGGTCGTATCAGACGTTATTGGAGATTCTATGTTGGCAATATGGGCCACGGCACAGCCTGATACTGCTCTCAGGACTCAGGCCTGCCTCACAGCACTTGATATTGCCGGAGCAGTGCAAAAGTTCAATCAGTCTTACGATAATTTAAAGCTTCCAACTCGTATCGGTCTGCACTCCGGGTACATGTTGCTTGGTAATATTGGTGCAATCAACCATTATGAGTACACTCCAATCGGAGACATCGTCAATACGGCATCAAGGGTAGAGGGCCTGAATAAATACCTGGGCACACGGATAGTATTATCAGAAGAGGTGCTGTATCAAGTTGATGGCTTCCTGACAAGAAAGCTTGGGAAATTCCTTTTAGTAGGAAAAACAAAACCTGTTGTGGTATATGAATTAATATGCCGTATAGGAGAATCCAGTGAACAACAAAAACGTCTTTGCGCGATTTTTAACATAGCCATGAATGCCTTCAGGAGGCAATCCTGGGAAGAGGCAATCAAAGGGTTTAATGAGTCAATGGAAATCCATAGCAAAGACGGACCCTCGGTTTTTTATCTGGAATTATGTGAGAAGTATAGAGAGAATCCGCCCGGGGAGACGTGGGATGGATTGGTCTCTCTTGAAAAAAAATAGAAAAAACTTTCGTCATCCTTCATTCAAGCGTGTATTATCGAATTGAATGCCAGATGCCAAAACTGGAAACTGGAAATTCGAAATTAGGTAACGCATCTACATCTTTGTGTTTTTCCCAATTTCAAGTTTCTAATTTCATTACCAAAATACAAGATCAACAAAGTGTAAACTACTTTTGACTTGTAGTGAAGAATGCCAAACTTTCCTTTACATACATCTCTTAAACTTCATGATTTTTTCCAGAATCTTTAATTCATCCTCAAGCTTTTGTATTTCTATGGGGTCTGAAATCTGATCAATTTCCTTCTTACAATCACTGTACCGAAGAGCCAAAATATTACAGATAGTCATAGCTGCCTCTCTTTCATTAACAAACCGGGAATATTCCCTTAAAAATCCAGTCCATAATTCAGATCAATGCCCAATCGATTATCTGCTTTTGTTTTCATGAGAATGCTATTAAGCGAATATCGTGCCGGACAGGAGAAAGTGGGGGAGCTTTTTCGGATTAATGATTATAACTTACGGATTTATTAATATAATTTTTTTGAATTAGGCTTTTTGGATACGTCTTGCGATGAAGGGGAGCCCATGTATCTTGCCAAGTTCATATACATATAGAAGGATTTAATGTACATTTAGTTGATAATGTGCCCCTTACCTTTTCTTCAAATTTTGGACACAGATGAACACAGATTATCAAGATCTTCAAATTTAGGAATAATAATATTTATCTGTGTATATCTGCGAAAATCTGCGTCCTATTTGTCTTGACAACAGATAGAGTAA
>CBETWD010000055.1:0-12529 GCA_965539945.1 uncultured bacterium | reverse complement strand
CTGGGTGGACTAAGGTACCTGTCGATGAGCCTGAGAGGTATGGATCGAATGGTCCTCAAGTTCATGGTTACGTCTTCTCCTGTATAGCCGTCTCCACGGGTTGATCCAAGAACAAACCTGCCGTTTTCGTAAACCAGCTCTACTGCAAGGCCATCCATCTTAGGTTCAACCGTGTATTCAAGCTCTTCATCGATCCGGAGGAATCTCTTCCCCCGTTGGTCAAATTCCCGCACCTCTTCCCGGCTGAAGGCATCATCCAGACTCAGCATAGGGACACTGTGGGGTACACCTGCAAATTTTTCTGAAGGTGGCGCACCGATTCGCTGTGTAGGCGAATCAGGAGTTATGGTCTCGGGATATTTGCCTTCGATCTCCTTGAGCTCACGCATCAAGGCGTCATAATCGGCATCGCTGATAATGGGCTGGTCAAGGACATAATAGAGGTAATTATGGTGGTTGATCTCTTCCCTGAGTTGTTCTACGCGCTTTAGTATTTCAGAGGGGAAACTCATCTTGGATTTGGTGATTGTGTGCCGTATCCTTATTTTGCAGATTTTTCATTATTTGTCATTTACAATTTCAAAGTTGATGTGCATCCTTGAGACATTGACTGCCTTAACCCTGACCTTCACCGTTTGTCCCAGATGAAAAATCCTGTGGGTCCTTCGCCCGACAAGGCGCTGTTTGTCCTGATCGAGCACATAATAATCATCCACTATGTCTACCAGGCGGACAGCTCCGGATATGAACATGTCCTTGAGTTCAACAAAAAAACCAAAGGAGATCACGCCGGATATTATGCCTTCAAATACTTCACCGATTTTGTCTGCCATAAAGCGGACTTTGAGCCTGTCAAACATCTCTCTTTCTGCTTCCATGGCACCCCTCTCCCGAACGGAGCAATGCTCTCCCAGGGTTTGAATCTGCTCTTCAGTGTAAACCGGGCGTTTCCTTGTCCGTTTCATGTTGGCTTTCAGAATCCTGTGGACAATCAGGTCAGGGTAGCGGCGAATCGGCGATGTGAAGTGCAAATAAGTGGGGGAAGCCAGGCCAAAGTGTCCGATATTTTGGGATGAATATACAGCCTGTTTCATGGTCCTGAGTAATACTGTGTTTATTATATACTCATGGGGCTTGCCTGATGCCTCTTTGAGCACTTTCTGACACCATGTCGGAGTTATTTCATCCGGCATCTTGATGTTCATTCCCAGAATCCGGGCAAAGCCTACAAGCTCGTTTACCCTATCCCGTGCAGGTAACTCATGAACACGGTACATTGCCGGTATGCCTTTTTTAGTCAGAAAGAGAGCAACAGCCTCGTTTGCGGCTATCATGAATTCTTCGATAACACGATGGGCTATGTTTCTTTCCCGCCGGACGATCTCTTCCAGATTCCCCCTAATTCCCAGGATCATTTCAGGCTCAGGAAGATCAAAGTCAATGCTCCCTCTCTGACGGCGTTTTTCGGAAAGGGCCTCTGCCAGCTCTGCCATCCATTTTAAGTGCTTAATATGTTTCTCGTTTTTGGCTATCAGGTCCTTGTCTTTGTTGACAAGTATGCAGCGCACTTCTTTATAAGTAAACCTGCAATGGCTCCTGATTACGGCCTTAAAAAAACCGGCACGCCTGACATTTGCCTCTCTGTCAAAAGAAATATTAACCCCAATTGCCAAGCGGTCTTCATCGGGAATAAGACTGCACAGGTGATTGGACAGCGTCTCAGGGAGCATGGGTACTACGGAATTGGGAAAATATACACTTGTGCCTCGCTCAATGCCTGTCTGGTCAACAGGGCTATTATCCGGCACATAGTGACTTACATCGGCAATGGCCACAGTGAGAACAAAGCCTGTGCGGGTCTTCTTGACAAATACGGCATCATCAAAGTCCCTTGCCTGCTCCCCATCTATTGTTACCAGCGGTAGATCCCGAAGATCCTTGCGGCCCCGGATGTCGTCCGGGACAACGGCCCGGGGTAATGCCTCGGCCTGAGCCATTGCATCAGGTGGAAAGATGTGCGGAAGACCGTGCTTATGTATGACTATCTTGGTCTGCACACCCATGTCGTCAGGATTCCCAAGGACTTCTACAACCCGTCCTTCAGGGTTCCTTCCCTCTGAGGGAAAGCTTTCAATTTCCGCCAATACAACCTGGCCGTTCCGGGCCTTTGCTGTATATTTATTGGGGACCATGATTTCATAGAGCAGCCTGTTATCTTCAGGAAGCACTGTTGATACGCTTTTGCCTTTCTGAAATGTCCCCACTACACGATCCACGCCCCGTTCAAGCACTCTTAGTATGGAACCTTCAATGCCCTTTCCGCTGGTTTTTTCCACCCTTGCCACTACATGATCACCATGGACACCACCCTTGAGAGCGCGCGCAGGGATGAATACGTCATCGCCTTTCCCGGTCTCCGGTTGTACAAAACCAAAACCATCCGGGTGGACTGACAGTCTTCCGGTAACCAGTTTCATAAGGTCGGAGATGCCATACCGGTCGCCCTTGAGCAGGACTAATTTGCCTTTACGAACAAGGTCGGCCACTATGGCCCTTGCCTTATTTTTTTCATCCGGCCTCAGGTGGGACAAATGTATTATTTCCCGGAGATAAAGGGGCCGCCCCGCATTGCGCATTACCGTCAGAATACGTTCATGGGAAAGAGGGGGAAGCTTCTCGGATTTCCGACTGGATCTTGCTTTGCGTTTTCCTGCCATAGTTAGACTATACGTTGAGGGCTTGAAGGGGTCAAGAAATGACAATGCATAGGGGTAAGCGTTCACAGGGCACCGCATCTGCTTTGTTGTCGGGTACTTGAAGTACAGGAAGTACGTCTGCGTACCCTCCGCCTCGCATCTGCAGCACCCTGTAAACGCTTACAGTTCGGTGGGTTGCGGTAAAATGGGCGTTGTAATCCAATGAACGCTTACAGATAGGGTAAGAGGATAACTGTTCACAAAAGAGGTTTATGGAAAATAGATCAAGCAAGAGAAAGACCGGCTATAAACTTAAAGTGTGCATCTTTTGTAAACAACTTTAATCCATTTTGAAATGCTACAGCCGCAATCCAGATGTCATTAGTGGGAACAGGTCTTCCGATCTTCCTTAAATAATTAAGGGTTTCAGCATAAAATTCGGATGTATTTTCATCCACAGGATAAACAATAACCCTGGGACTATCCAAGAAAATTTCAAGTTCTTCCCTGTTTTTCCGTTCTCTTCCTCCCCCTTTAAAACCAGAAAGAAGTTCGCCAATGCTGATCACAGAAAACCCTATTTCGTCTGCCTTTCTGAGAACTTCAATAACATCATCATCTCCTTTAAGTGCATAAGAATAAATATTGGTATCAATTAACAGCCGTCTCATTCCCACAACTCCGGGTCAATTTTTCTTTGGCTGTTAATAATATCCTGAATTTCTTCAAATTCAGCATCACTCCATTTCCCAAAAAGATGATCCAGATCATTATACTTTCTTGTATATATTTTTTTCTTCTGCATTCCTATATTCTGCTTAATCATATCTAAAACCAGTTGATTTACGCTCTTTTTTTCGGTATCAGCAACCTGTTTCAGCTTTAGGGAGACAGAAGAATCTATACCTCGAATTGTAATTGCTTTCATGATTATTCCCTTCTCTATTGTGACATCATTAAATGCTAGCTATATGACATCATTATGTGGTTGCAACTTAAATTTGTCAATCTAAATTTGTTTAGATCATAATCTGGTGGAGCAAGGGGCGCTGAGCTTGGGCTTTGTTGTTCTCTGTGAGCTATCTTTTTTTAGTCTCTCGCTGAGTGTTCTGAGCTTTCGGCCTTTGACTTTTCGGCATGCTTTTTAATATATGAGTTGCCGGGGGCCAGCATGATTGCCAGGTTAAACTCGTCAACAGGGCGGATGGAAGGGTAATGGCTTGTCGGGCCGGCTGTGGTCTCAGGGTAGAAGCGTCCCAACTGCTCGACTATCCACCCAAGGTTGAAATGGTACCAGGCATTGGTCGGCTGAAGGGTTACTGCTTGAAAATATGAATCAAGGGCCATCAGTCCATTATTAAAACCATCTTTCCCAGGTTCAAAGACCCATTTGCCTTTGACATACTTCCAGTTTCCATCCTTGCAGCATTTACTCATGGCCTTGGCATAGGAGCGTCCCAGTTCACAGTGACTGGAGGCGTTTGACGGGTCGCAGTCAATGGATTTGATCAGGTTCTGTGTTCTTGTCGGGCTGGTTGAGCGTTTATATAACTTGAAATATTTTTCTCCCTGGTATGCGCTGACTATGGTAACGGCAAGACCTGCCATAAGAATAAACATCAGGGGATACACTGCCAATTTCATCCTGGGATGGAGTGAAATGTTTCGTGTAGGAACGGAGCGATGAACAACAACCACTGTAAGGCCGAGGATTATAAAAAAGAGCATGGCATTTGCCGGTATATGGAAGTTAAAGGTCACCATGTTTTGGAGCAATATAAACACCGCCCCGGTCACTGCCCCGAGGGTTATGCCTGTTACAAAGGGATCTCTCCTTCTGTGCCACAGCATAAGCGTCTTTGTGAGCAGAAATACGATTCCTCCAAAAAATAGAATGGCCCCGGGCCACCCTGTATCTGCCAGCATTTCCATGTAATCATTATGCGCATGAGTAAAAACACCCCGCAATTTCAGTGTGGTATATTTTGGGTAAATGTGCTGGAAATTCCCCAGTCCGACACCAAAGAAAGGGAAGTCCATTGCAATATCAAGCGTATCCTTGGAGACAATGGTCCTTGTATTAGAAGCGAAACGGATATTCGCAAGGGTTGAGAGCTCTTGTAGGACCGGATTTATTCCTATCCAGATAAGCATAGCAAGGATCAATCCCAGGATTACAGCGCCGACCTTCCTTTTTTTCCTTTGAGACTTTTTTATTCCAAGGATGGTAAAAAAGAAGACCATGGAGAACAGAAAACATAGGATGCCTCCCCTGGAGAGAGAAAAAATCAGGGACAATCCTATTATCACGACTAAAAAGATGAGCAGGCTGTTTTTTGAAAGGTAAGACTCAATAACAGAGAGGCGGTGACGCCAACTGCCGGCAGGAATAAATGAACGATTAAGTAACTGAGCAATTAAGAGGCCGATACCTAGAGGGATTACCATTCCCATATAGCCGGCAAAGTGATTGGGGTTTACATAAGGGCCGAAATAGTTGCCGATCTTGTGTTCTGACAGCCAGAACCAATAGATTTTGTTAGTCCCGCTTAACATCTGCAGGATTCCCAAAAAGGCTACAATGGTCCCTGTTATGACAATGGCGAGAACAAGCCGTCTTATCTGGTTTCTGGTCTTTATGTTATTGATTATTAGAAAAAAAACGGCAACATAGGCAAGAACTTTGAAAAGTTCGTCCTTGGTAGCATGAGAGTAGATGGAGAGCGGTCTGTTGGGACTGATTTTATCTGATGCGTTAAGATCTGCTTCCTGCACCCCGTATCCGGGTATGGTCTGGATATAGAGATCGTGGGTATTGGGCGAGATGTGTTCGATTACTGACGGGGATAACGGAACCATCTGGAAAAGGACAAGCAGGAAAAAAAAGCAGAGGGGAAGGTTTAAGGGCGTTTTAACTAACGAAAGCCGAAATTCGGGGAAAGAGCGGTTTAAATATATGAGCTTCAGCAACCATACGAGCAGAAGAAAGAGGACTGCAAGTTCCATCACCGTGTAGGTCCAGACATGCACCGTGCCAAAGGCAAGGGGGGTAAAGACGATGAGAAAGATGATGCCGCATTCGATGACTATGTTACAGATTGATAAGGGCATTTTTTGGATTGATGATTGCTGATTGGAAAAGTGATAGTTCGTAGTTCGTGCTCCCTGAGCAATTTTTAATCTGCGTTAATCTGCGTAATCTGCGGATTGTTTAGTGAGTCTCGACTCTTAATCCTGAACCTCAACTTTTTTTCCCTCAATAACAGCCTGCGGGATATCCCTGACCATCTTTTCCGCTCTGTCTATTCCTATTATTTTCGCCGTTTCTTCTACTGCACGGGAGAGAATGGGTGGTCTCCCGTCTCTGGAGTGCGCATCAGAGGCAATGATATGAACCAGATTGGAGGTGATCATCTTCCTGGTAATTTTTTGTATCTCACGGTTGAATTCCCCGGTTATGCTCATGGCAGTCACCTGTGATAAAACACCTGCCTTGATAAATTCAAAAAGGAGCTTCTTATTTCTCATAATCGTCAAATTTCTCTCCGGGTGGGTCAGGATTGGGATAATATTTTTTGATCTTAGTTCTTGGATTAATTCTTTAACCCTGGGAAAAAGAAAATAATCAGGTAACTCCAGGCAGAAATAGCGTATGGGGCCGACCGATGGGTTGATGGTTACATCATTAATTTTTGAAATAATATCCGGCTGCAAATGGACTTCAGCACCGGGGAGGATGGTGAGCGGAACGGCACCGGTCGGATTGGTTACCCAATTGGTTTTTTCTATACGCCTGTTGAGCTCTTTGATTCTGGATAAAATAAGTTTTTTCTCAGGTTCGTACACTCCGGGTTTAATATGGGGAGTTGCCACGATGGTATGAATCCCGTCTCTGAAGGCCATCTCGCACATCTCAAGGGATTCTTGCCATTCCCGCGGTCCGTCATCCAGATCAGGAAGTATGTGGCAGTGGATGTCTATCACTTGAGGGTAAGAGAAAGGGTCAAGGGTCAGGGGTCAAGGGTCAGGGGGGAAAAGATCCGGAGCGAGGAGCAAAGGTGGCAAGGGCAGGATGGGACTGCCGATTTCGTGGGATCTTTTTCGTTGTAGAGCACTTGAAATACCTACGTATTTTTGCGCAATTTCCGCTTTACGGCTTCGGAGGCTTCGGCGAACTTGGCAGTTGCATAATTTAGATTTATGCCCTTGACAGGCTTAACCACTTCCTTTTTCCTTGTCTTTTCCTTTCCCTCTTCCTCTTCCCCATAATAATGGTCATAATATTTTTTATATCTATAGTAGTATGAATAGTAGTAGCTCTCTTTTTCAAAATCCATATCATTTAAGACGCATCCGATAAGTTTGGCTTCCACATCGGAGAGTTGCTGGATTGCACGCTGAATGGCGGGCCTGGGTGTGGAGCCCGCATTGACTACCAGGACCACTCCGTCTGTAACAGCAGACAGAATGGCTGCGTCGGCTACTGAGAGTATAGGAGGGGAATCAATAATGACCATGTCGAAATCATCCTTAGCTCTCTCAGACTCAAGCAGTTCTTTCATTCTTTTTGATCCCAGAAGCTCTGACGGGTTTGGACAACTTCTGCCGGCGGTTAATACTTCAAGGCCGGTGATTTCAGTCGGCTGGGGTCTTAAATCATTCCCTGCCAGATATTCAGATAGTCCGGGAGAACGCTCAAGACTGAAGATTTCGTGAATCCTTGCCTTTCTCATGTCCGCGTCGATTAAAAGGACCTTTTTCCCCATCTGGGCAAAGGAGACGGCAATATTAGTAGACTGCAATGACTTTCCATCCCTGGGAAGTGCTGATGTTATCAGGATGCACTTTTTTTCAATATCAGGGGAAGAAAACAGGAGGTTTGTCCTGATGGTCCTGAAGCCTTCAGCCACATTCGACTTGGGGTTGGAATGAACTATAATCTCGTCACCGGTCGCATCAGTCTTGAACTTGCTTACCACGCCCAAAAAAGGGATTTTACAGTATCGCTCAAGTTCATCAGGTGTATTTATGGTATTATCAAGGTATTCAAAGAAAAAGGCCATTCCCATACCCAGGGTGAGCCCCACTATTATTGCCAAAAGGACATTCCTGGTTTTTTTGGGTTTTACCGGGTGATCAGGGATCCTGGCCGGATCAACCACCATGATGTTGGTTGCCTCCAACCCTTCTGTAAGGCCGGCCTCTTTTACCCTTTTAAGCAGTGATTCATACATGGAACGGCTGGTGTCCATATTTCTTTTTAAGGAATTGTATCCTATCTGTTTGTCATTGAGATCCAGGGCCTCTCTTTTCTTTTCCTCCATGGCTTTTCGGATGGATTCTTCTTCAGCCAATGCCACCCGGTATTCAGTTTCAACGCTTTGCAGAGTCTTCTTTACTTCTTGGGCGATTTTCTGTTTTATACCTTTCATGGCTGCGGAAAGCCTGACCATCTTCGGATGTTTTTCGCCGTATTTATTGGATAAATTGTAGTATTCTCCTGTAAGCTCTACATATTGACTCTTCAGTTCCTGAATGACCTGATTAGATACAATTGACGGCATGGAATCAACCATTTCAGGTTGTTGGGAAAGCCTGGTAAGTTCGGCAAAAAGATTTTCCTTTTTCAGTCTCTGGGTCTTTGCCTGGATCAATGCAGCATTTAAATCATTGAGACTCTGTATGATAATGCCCTGCCGTTCCTCAAAGTCAATGGCTGCCAATCCTTCCTGTTCGCGGAATTTCTGAATATCGGTCTCTTTCTCCTTCAGGACCAGGGCCTCTTCCTTTATCCTCAGGTTAAGCCAGGCAATCGCATCTTCAGAAGCAGAGTATTTTCTTTCCAGGCCGCTTTCCGTATAGAGTTTCGCATGAGCATTGGCAATCCTGGCTATAATCTCAGGATCTCCGCCTTCAAAACTCACATCTACCAGACGGCTGTTCCTTATTGGCGAGATCTCCAGCCTTGCTAAATACGCTTTTATTATCTCATTATATTTATGATCAGGGTTGAAATTTTTGTCAGCCGGATTTTCCGCTGATGAGGTTATCCCTTTTATCCATCCTAAGACCCCCATCAGGCTGAACCCCCCGTTTTCCGAGACGAACTCAGGGCTATTCTTCAAATCCAGGTCTTTTATCACTTTCAAGGCAAGTGATTTGCTTTTCAAGACCTCATATTGTGTCTGATAATAGTCCCGATCAGCGGCATTTATTCCTACGACTTCCTCGATATTAACCACATTCGGGTTTTCCTTATCAATCAGGATCTGAGTGGTAGCCCGGTAAACAGGATCCATGCTAAGGTTACTGATGGTCACCGTGGCCACAATAATAAGGAAGACAGCGGCAATCATCCACCTTCTCTTAAGAATTACCCTGAGGTAATCCCTTAAATGGACCTCTTCCTCTAAATATTCATCAGGCATCCTGCTTTCTATTTCTTGCGAATTTTTCATCTTTTATCTATCTCAAATAATATACTCAAACTAAATTTATTATCTTTTTCTCTGCGGTAGATTTTTTTCCTTCATCCCTAAAAAAAACTTTCCGGGACCATAACGATATCTTCAGGCTCAAGGGGATCTGTCATTTTCACCGGGATCTCTAATTTCCTTCCCTCCTGTTCCCTGACTATTCTGGTCTTATTTATGGCTGCTTTTTCATTGACCCCACCGGCAGTAGTGATCGCTTTGAGCACTGTAGTCCCTTTTTCCATGCGGTATCTTCCGGGCTTTTTTACCTCCCCGAATACATAAAAATATTCCTCATGGGGTATATAAAGAGTATCGTTCGGCTTGAGAAAGACGTTTTGGCTTGTATCTCCTTCCAGGAGTTTTCTCAGATTCACATTGATAATCTCATCCTCTTTTGCCTCTTCCAAGGATATTGGATTTTCCCTGTGATTCTTTGGCCTGATCACTATCACTTCGCTGCCGGCGTCCTCGGTGGGACCGCCGGCCAGGGAGAGGACCTCCATCAGAGTTGTCTTGCCGGTCAGGGGATATTCGCCGGGGGTTTCCACCTCTCCCAGAATAAAGACGCATTTGCTTCTATATTCTTTTACTGTGATCGATACCTGGGGATCAATAATATACCTTCCGGACAGCTCGTCCCCCATCTTTTTTTCCAGTTGGGCTACAGTAATACCATCTGCCTGGACTTTGCCTATTAATGGGAAAGAAAATTCTCCTTTTCGGGAGACGTGGACTTCTCTTTTTAAATCATCGTGATCCCATATCACTATCTCTAAGACATCCTGCGGACCGATTTCATAATCCTCTTTTTTGGTATCCGTCTGGGGGATGAAAGTCCGGGCCTTCTCTTGGAAAATCTCGCCGATATTTTCGTTTTCAGGCGATTCCTCTTCCTCTATTATTTTTTCAACATTTTCTATCTCAGGTATGGTGGGATAACGCGCGCAGGAACACAAAAAGGTCAAAAAGGAAATAACAAAGACGAGACTATATGTTGTGTGCTTGAATCTAGACATAATAGGGGCTTAGGGCTCAGAGTTCAGAGGTTCAGGGGTCAGGGGTTCAGGTGTCAAAGGTTCAGAGCTAACCGGAAATCTGAACCTTTGAACCGTGAACGGTTACGATGGGGTTTTGCAAAAGGCTTATATGTATTGATTAAAAGGCAAGTGATACCTTGCCTGCTATGATATTGGTTCGGTAGTCCTCAGCCTCTATATTGGAATCATTATCAACATAACTATAACTTACCTTACATCCGAGCCAGTCTTGAATTTGGTAATTAACACCGACACCGACGCCATAGCGATCATCATCCCTTTTCTTTCCAGCCATTCCTTTTTCCTCATAGTCGTCATTACGGTAAGACATGTCAGCACTGGCTGTTATTTTATGAGTGAGCTTATGGTCTACTGAAAGTGCCCCTCCGGTAGAAACATAATACGCTCCGTAAGTCGCCTCCTCTTTAGTAACTGAAGTATCAACCGGCCTTCTGAATCCACTTAAACCAATAGTAGTATAAGAGGTCAATTTATATGTCAGATCCCCTTTCATCCCGAAGCCGTCAAAATTATCTATGTTGCCTTCGTAGGCTCTGTACACATAACCGCCCTTAATTGTACCGGTGATCTTTGAGGTTGCATCCCAAGTCAGGCCCAGCCAAAAACGGTCACTATCCGAGTTAGTTGATGGAAGTCCTTTGTCGGTATTATTTGTATCGGTATGGGCGTATTCAACAAGGACTGAGGTCAAGGGCAAAAACCGGTATGAAAGGGCAACTCCGAACACATTTTTCGAGTAATCATCCAGTGCCGGATCATACTGCCCGGGATTGTGAAACCTGTTAAAGTTCCTGAGTTCATTCCTGTAAAAACCTTTTATCTTATAGCGGTCGGCAAGCTTGTACGATGCATCAAGGAAGAAGCGGTTCTGATAGTAGTCATTCCTGACATCCTCTTCATAATCAGGTGCAACGGAATCACGTGCAAAATTGTCACCGATCTGAACGTTCAGTCTATTAAAGTCCAAATCGAGCATGATATTGGCAAAATAATTGTCCGCTTCATAGTTCTGATGATGCGAAGGTTCGATAAATTCAGCTCGGCAGTCCATATATAACAGATGTTTTTGTAAAGGAAGCTGAAAGGCTATCCCTGGAGAAATAGTCGTTATGGCAGATCCTGCCTCGTGACTTGCCTGTTGGTATATATTATCGTTATATTCCTCCATAACACTCAGTGAAGGATGAATATCGAGTTGACCAACGTGAATGTTACCCGGTATATCCTCCGGTTCTATGGCCAAAGCAAGAAATGGTGCCAAAAGAAAGGCAAGAAGCACCAAAGACGAAAAAACCTTTTTCCAATATATTTTTTGTTCAAAAAATAAACCCATATCTTCCTCCTATATTAAAGTACGTTGCCGGCGACCAGGATCATTTATCATGAAGAAGGACTTTTAGGTGGATCGGATGGTGCATCTGGCAGCTCAGGCGGAGTTGGCGCAGTTGATGCCGGCGGTGCCGGCGGAGTAGACGGCGACGTGGGGCCTTCTCCCGGAGAAGCTGTGGCTTCCTGCCCTTTCTGGAGTGTTACTGTCTGTCCTCCGGAAGTCACCTTAACCGTGCCGCTGACAATCAGTACCGTTGCTTTACCCGTGGCAGGATCAATAAGAGCTTTGATCGTTACATCGGAAGACAATACAAAAGTCTGCCAGCCATCCCCGGCGGAGATGGCTAATGTCTCCCCATCAGCCAGGATGATGGTTTCTCCCTGATCATTGGCGGTGATCTCTACTGCGGGAACTTTTTCAGCCGCAAAAGCTGGATAAGACAGGAATACTGAAAACACAAAAAAACTTAAGCAAGCAGTAATTTTAAGAAGTTTTTTCCCAACACCTTCAGGCCGTTTTTCAATTTTGTTCATTTCATCCCCCCTGTTTTTTTGTTTACTGTTTAGCTATATCGGAAACTTATACAAAACCCAAAACTATTTTTATCCGGGATTTTTGAAAAATCCTTAAAAAGGCATCTTGTGAAGCTCGGTCGGCCATTGCTTGATTGGAATCATGTTGCTGATTTAACTCCAAAAGATAGTCTGGATTTAAAAATAGTGAGGATATTTAATATTTTATAACAATGTTAACCTCTCAGTCAATAAGAAAAATATAATATAGTTCGTGGTTGGAAGTTCGTAGTTCGTAGTTTGAAGTTCATAGTTCGTGGTTTGATGTTCGTGCTCCCTGCTCCATTGCCCCCGCAATTTCCCGAAGCGAGTCATCCAGCCATCCATCCCGAAGGGATTCATCCATTCCTTACTGTTGTCTTTTTTCTAGACCAAGGCTATTCTGGTCCGTAATTTC
>CBETWD010000054.1:0-12546 GCA_965539945.1 uncultured bacterium | reverse complement strand
ATGCGCTTTCCTTATCCGGAACTCTCATGCTCAGGTCCCTGATGTGTGAGGCAAAGCCTTGTTGTAACCGTTCACGGGTTTAGGGTTCACCGTTCAGGGTTACCTTTCTTCCGTTGACTTTGCGAGTTAGGTCTTGGGCCGAGTGCTATGCCCCAATACCTTCAAATTTAGGAAAGTATGACATATGCTCCCTCGTTCTATTCTTATGCCTTCTCCATTCCCGCCTGCCTCGCAAGCTTGGCGAGTGGGCAGGAAGAACTCACGAATCAAAGGTTCAACTTTTCGGTAAACCCTGAACCTTTGAACCTTTGAACCCGTGAACGGTTACGCCTTGTCCAACAAAACCCCGGCCTGTTGTATCTCCGAAGCCGTGGGCACAGAGGCAAGTCTCAGACGGCTTACTGAGAATGCGGCCAGACGGTTTGCAAACCTGACCGCAGCCCCTGGAGAATGACCCTGATCAAGGGCAGAAAAAAAAGCAGTTGCAAAGATATCTCCAGCCCCACAGGGGTCCTTCTCCTGCGCCTCGGGTGCCGGGAAAATACGCTCGCTGCCCTGCCAGAAAAGCCTCGCGCCCAGATGGCCCTCAGTTACCACAAAAATCGGCACCACGCCGGCCAAGGCCCGTGCATAGGCCAGATCACCATCCAAGTCCTCAAGACTCAAGACCACAGCGTAAAAACCAGCCAGTTGCTCCGGGGACACACGTTGATGAGAAACCATGCCGCTGCTGTCCCAGGTCCTGAACCACCCCTGCAGGGTAGCCACAAGTCGTCCTCTGGGCAAAAAAACCTCCCGGAGTTCCCAAGGACATTCATCAGCCACCGGGGCGATGTGAATGATGTCTGCAGAATAAAAGGTCTGCGAGACCATATTCGGTTGGATGCGACGGGCAGTGGCAAGGAGCTGCTGGACCCTGCCGGATGGGGTATCCTGGTTGAGAAAGGTAGTCGTCGTCGGGGAATCGAGGATGTGAATGGTTGCCCCTGGAAGGACTTCGTGCACAGGCTCGTCCCGTGAGCACGTAATGAATACTGTGACGCTGTATCCTAAGGCCATAGCGGTCAAGCCGGCATAAGCTACCGTACCGCCATAGCGAAAGCCGTCTTTGGTGAGGTCTTGGGTAAGTGCCCCCACCAATAAATAGGTCCTTGCATGCATAGGGATAGCCACCTCTATTTTGCGGGCAAACTACTCATGTTTGATTCCGCTGAAAAAACCCAATCTGCAGCGCGCAATAAATGTTGAATGCTGAATGTTGAATTTTGAATTAAGGTATATGTCTTTTAAATCTTCTTCCACAATTCAGCATTCACAATTCACAATTCAGCATTGCCTATAAAGGGATGCATCTCGGGCTTTTTGAGCAAAATCATATTTCGGGCTTTTTGCAGTGTAATCATGTTCAAAAAACCCTACAAGTCACAGATACATGTTACATGTGATGGGTCCCCCATGTTACAATTTAATAGTTAACCATTTATGGTAAGGAACTGGAAGCATGCGGCAGGCGTCTGAAAATATAGCCAATACACCTATCCGGGGGGATCGCAGGGTCATTTTTGGCTGGGCAATGTATGACTGGGCTAATTCCGCCTATGTCACCACCTTGGCTGTAGCAATCCTGCCCATTTACTTCGCAGGCGTGGTGGTTCCTCCTGATGGACTGGAAATCAGAGGCACTCTTTATGCCGCCGAGACCCTGTGGGGATTCATGGTTTCTGCAGCGGCGTTCCTCGTCTTTATTGCAGCTCCGACACTTGGAGCCATTGCCGACTTCTGTTGCGCAAAAAAACGTTTTCTATTCTCCTTCTGTTATCTGGGCGTAGTGAGCGCGGCCTTTCTCTCCTTTAGTAAAGCTGGGGACGTATGGTTGACCATGATCCTGTTTGTCATCTCCCAAATCGGATTTGTCGGAGCCAATGTTTTCTATGATGCCTTCCTTCCCCAGATCGCCCCGGAGGGGGAGACGGACCGAATCTCCAGCAAGGGCTTTGCCTATGGATATGTGGGGGGCGGGCTACAGTTTGCGCTAGCCCTGGGGCTCCTGGCAGGACATGAAAAAGTCGGTCTTTCCGAGGCCGAAGCTGCCCGCCTGGGGATGCTAACTGCTGCACTGTGGTGGGGCGGCTTTGCCCTGGTGACTGTCTCTTTGCTTCGGGAACCGCGCAGGATTCAGGCCCTGCCCGAGGGCTTCCGGCGTATCCCATTGGGTCTGGGTTATATCTCCCTGGGTGTTTCACGTGTCTGGAAGACAATCCGCAAATTGCGCCAACTCCGTCACCTCGTGCTATTTCTTGCAGCCTTTCTTGTTTACAACGAGGGGATACAGACTGTCATCCAGATGGCTACCATATACGGAAAGCAGGAGCTTCGTCTCTCTACCACGACACTTATGATGACACTTCTGCTCGTGCAGGCCGTAGCCTTTCTCGGGGCACTGCTTTTAGCATGGGTTTCCAAGCAGATCGGGGCCAAACGGGCTGTGATCGTCACTCTGATAGGATGGAGCGGTGTGGTGATCTATGCCTATTTCATTCATTCAGCAATAGAATACTTCGTCATGGGCGGGATTGTCGGCCTTGTGCTCGGCGGATCACAGGCCATCAGCCGCTCCCTCTACGCCTCAATTATTCCAGAAGGCGCCTCAGCCGAATTCTTTGGCTTCTACTCAGTGGTCAACAAGTTCTCAGCAGTCTGGGGGCCATTCATCTTTGCCATTATCCGCCACTGGACAGGCTCTTCCCGAAACTCAATCCTCTCCCTTATCTTTTTCTTCATCCTTGGCATCCTTCTGCTCTCCCTGGTAAACGAAAAAAAGGCCCGAAAGGCCGGTCGGGAACTGGTATTATGATAATCCCCTAAAAACCCACTTCTCAATATTCCCAAAGACAAGCTCTCTTTTGATAGGCTTTGTGACATAGTCATCCATACCTGCTTCAAGACACATTTCCCTGTCACCCTTCATCGCATGAGCGGTCATGGCAACGATCGGAATGTGACGGGTTGCGGGTTGCGAGTTGCGGGTTGCGGGTTGCTCTTCATATTTTCGGATTGCTTTTGTTGCTTGAATTCCATCCATCTTAGGCATCTGAACATCCATAAAGATCAGGTCAAAGTCCTCGGGAGATTGCTTGTACTTTTCAACTGCCTCCTCGCCGTTATTAGCCACTTCCACTTGATACCCGGCCTTGGTCAACATTACCTTTGCCAGTTTCTGGTTAACTGGATTGTCCTCTGCCAGAAGGATACGCACAGAATGCTTCATCTCCTCCTGAACTGAGTACTGGGTCATGATCTTCTTTCGGGCTGCTTCATCCTTTTCCTCGTCACCCTGCTTTTCTCCTAACAATCCCTCCAGCATCCGGTATAGCTTTTCCCTGTGAATCGGCTTGCCCAGAAAACCATCAAATCCTGCCTCTTCACATTTTTGAGCATTCCGCTCCATCAAAGAAGATAAGGCAATCAGGACGATGCGAGTTGCGGGTTGCGACCGGGTTGCGGGTTGCGAGTTGCGGGTTGTCCTTCATATCTTCGGATTGCCTGTGCTACTTCATATCCGCTCATGCCGGGCATGTGGATGTCAATGATACATGCATGAAATGGATTCCCTGTTCCCATGGTCATTTCCAGGGTTGGTATAACTTCAGCGCCATCTCTCAGGGCAACGACCTGCATCCCCCCCCGCTCTAAAATGAGCGTTAATATATCCAGGTTGGTCTGGTTATCATCAACAATCAGGACCTTCTTGCCGGTGAGCGAAACAGGGGTAAATCTCCCAACATGTTTTTCTGCAGGTTTTTCAAACCATGCCGTAAAGTGAAAAATACTTCCGGGCCCATGGGAGGGACTTTCCGCCCACACATCGCCACCCATGAGCTCTGACATTTTCTTGCATATAGATAGACCAAGACCTGTGCCGCCGTATTTTCTGGTAATTGAGCCATCGACCTGATGAAAGGCCGAGAAGATAGTGGATAATTTGTCCTCCGGGATGCCAATGCCTGTATCCCGTATTGCAACGTGAATTTTTAAACGGTCATCCTTTTCCTCTTCAACATCCAGAGAGAGTTCAATCTCTCCGGACTCTGTAAACTTGGAGGCATTGCCCATCAGATTGGTAAGGACCTGCCTGAACCGTCCAGGGTCTCCTTTTAACAGCGAAGGCAGGTTATCCCCGATACGGCATAAAATTTCAATCGGTTTTGATCCAATCCTTGGGCGGATCAGCTCACATACATCATAGGCAAGAAGCTCCGGATCAAAATCTATATCCTCAAAATCCAACTCTCCAGCCTCTATCTTGGAAAAATCAAGGATATCATTGATCAAAGAAAGTAAGGCCACTCCGCTCATCTTAATCGTCCTTGAATAATCAATCTGGTCTTTATCCAGACTGGTATCAAGCAGCATGTCGGTAAAACCTATGACTGCATTCATGGGTGTACGGATCTCGTGGCTCATGTTGGCGAGGAACTGGCTCTTGACTCTGCTGGAGGTCTCAGCAATCTCCCTGGCCTTTTGCAACTCAACCACTGTCTGCTCCAGTTCCTGATTGGTCTTTGAAAGCTCGGCTGTACGCATTGACACCTGCTCTTCAAGATATTCACTATGCTCTTTAAGCTTTTTGTCGCGCACCTGAATTTTTTCCAACATCTTATTGAAACCATCAATAAGGCTGCCCACTTCGTCATGAGTCTGCTTTTCTGCCCGGATCGCGTAGTTTTTCTCCTCTGAAACGCGTTTCATGGTCTGAGCAAGACACAATACGGGTGTAGAAATAATACGCTGGAGCCTTGACGACAGCAGATAAGCCGCAAGCATGGATACCAGCATAATCACACCGCCGGCACCGGCATACAGCTTCAGACGCGAATACAGGGCCTGCAAGTCAGACCGTATGAAAATCGTGCCTATGGTTTGGCCGTCCAGAACGATGCGGTTGAATACTTCCAGGTAGCCCTTCCGGAAATAGTGACTATTACCTGCCGCTTTGGACGCATCCACCTGGTGAAACTCACTGCATTCAGGCGAGGAGGAATCCCTATCCAATCCACCATTGAGATATCTGGCAAAAAGCTCACCTTCACTATTGTGAATACAGGCGTAGACTACGTGCGGATCAGCCTTCAGCGCAGTCAGGGCCTTTTCTGCAAATTCCCGGTCATTGAAAGACAGCGCGCCTATGCTGTTGGAACCGATGACCTCTGCCAGCATGGACAGATCATTTACCATCGTACGCCGGAACGTGATCATGTCATTAATTATGAATGATGCTGAGGATAGAATTAATACGATAATGCTTGTCAGCATCATCATTATCGTAAGCTTGTGCTTGATAGAGATATCACGGAATGGATTCATTCTATCCACCCTCTCTGGAATCGTCCCTGACGATCCTGCTCACGCCCAGGAGCATGGAGCTTATTTCCAGTCCAGCCTTCCGGGCTGCGTCAACATTGATCTCCATCCGGATCTTATTACCTGCCGTGACAAAATTGATAATTCCCCCAACCTCGGCGAAGTTTTTCACTTCGCCAACCGTTAACACATTCAACCCTTTGAGATTATCAAAGATTTGTGCCAGATATTTTCTTTTCGATGCACCGATGAAAAGGATATGGCATCCTTGCAAATCCTCAATCCGTGCAGATTTCTTGATCACCACTCTCCTTCCCCTCATGTCTTTGTCCTTGATCGACCCTAGAGCCACATCCAATGGCTCCTCGCCGAGAATACCGATAGTAAAAGGGGCGTGGGTGTCCACGAATGATTCAGCAGGCCATTCCACGAACTTGGCAATGCGATAAAGGAATGCGGCCTTGACCAGATACTCGCGGGACAAGCGATCTTTTGCTTGCAAGTTCGGTGCAAGGCTAGCCACAACAAACACCGCTGTTATGGCGATCAGTCTGAGGTAACGGTTCACTAAAAGCGCCATGTGATTTTTACGTAAACGCTGCGCTCTACTTCTGTAAAATTTGTGCCATTGCCCTGCTCGAACTCCTGGTGTTGATTATCAAACAAGTTCTGTCCACTAATACTCACATCGAGGTCCTCTACTGGACGCCAACCCAACCGTACGTCGAACCGAAAGTAGCTCTTGACATCCTGAAATGAAAGATTGTCGACGTAATACAGTAATTGGTCAAATTCCAGGTTGTATGGCAGGTTCAGTTCTGACTTGATGCAAAGCTGGTTGTGTGGACTGCTGCCTTCGTGACTATTCTCTGTGGTGCTCCTGCTCGATGCGTCGGGGTGTAACTGGATTTGAAGATAGCTGTAACTGGCGGTCAGATTCCAACGCTCCGTTACGTCCCAGTTCGTTGTCACCTCCACGCCGTAGGTCTCGCCGTCCATCCTGTTCTCCATTTGAGAGGGAATCACCAAGTAACCGTCCTCAAAAAACGGATCTTTCATTTCATTTGTTTGGAGATTGTCGTATACATTGTAGAAAGCAACGATGTCTATGTAGAAACGGTCTGTGGGCAGGAAACGGTATCCGAACTCATAGGCAAGGAGTTCTTCTGATTCAAAATCCTGATCGCCGTACTGAGACATGACGTATGTTGTGGGAGGCGGTGGGTAGGGCACGGAATATATCACGTAATTGAGGCGTATGTCTTCATTGGCGCGAGAGGGTGTCCTGACCGCCCGCGAGACGGCTGTCCATACCCTGTGTTCCTCCTTTGGCGTCCACAGAAACCGCACGCTGGGCTGGTACTCGAACCCGGTGTAATCGTTGTGCTCGAACTTGGATCCGCACACCATTCTGAGCCGGTCTTCGATAAGGATGATTTCATCTTGCACAAAGGCACTGAAGAGATTGTCGTCGCTGCTGTCCGGGTCAAAGGAGATGGTGAAGCTGTTACGGATCTTATCCTGGGTAAAGCGGTAGCCAAGCCCCCAGACGATCTCATGCCTATCACCCATTCCGAAGCTGCTCTGAAAGTCGATATCAAAGGCATCGCGGATCTCCTTGAGTACAGCGTCCTCTCGTTCAGTCCGGTCATAGTACAGTTGAAGTGCCATGTCAGAGGTATCTGAAAAAATGTGGCCCCAACGAGCCAACACATTGCCTCCGCCCACATCAATGGTGTCTTCAAAAGTTCGCATTGACAACAATGCCCGGTCAGGACTCGTCAGTGTCTGGCCGCCATCGCCTTCATAGATATCTCCCTGCAATGTCATGGAGTCACGATCTGATCTCTTATACTCGAGGCGGAACCCTGAGCGAAGTGCATGCCAGTTATCATCCGCCTCTTTGCCGGATGCGAAAACGGAATTGTCGCGGTCAAAACCCTTTGCGTAGATTCGATAGTAGATGTCGTCACCTATCTTTGCTCCATAGCGAACACCCCCAAACCCTCTTTCCTCTGTTCCAGTGCCCGCGGTCACCAGAACTCCTTGGGTGTCCTTTGCCTGCCTGGTGATGATGTTAATGACCCCATTGACGGCATTTGCACCCCACAGTGTAGCCCCCGGTCCACGGATCGCCTCAATACGTTCTATATCTTCCAGCAGTGTATCCTGTATATCCCAGTACACACCGGAAAATAGTGGTGTATAGACACTGCGACCATCCATGAGGACCAACAGCTTGTTTGCATAACGATCGTTAAAGCCACGGGAAGTGATGGCCCATTTGTTCGCATCGATCCTCGCCACTTGGAGCCCCGGTACCATGCGCAGTGCTTCAGGAATGCACGTTGCGCCGGAGCGCCGGATGTCCTCGCTGGTAATAACAAAGATGGCTGCAGCGGCCTCTGACACTTTCTGTGCCTTTTTGGACACCGAGGTTATCTCGATGTTCATCAATTCCTCAAAATCCAATTTGGATAATTCGGTCATTTCTTCGTCCAGGGTCCTGCTTTTTGACCACAGATAGGATTGGGCATGGCTCGGGATAAAAAGCAGGGAAAGGAAAAGGATCGCAATAATCAATATTTTTGAAAAATTACTACACATCTTGCTTCTCAAAGCTCCCTTTTATCATTTCGACGTCTATAAGGGCCTGGAAAAAAATAACTTGGCATTTTCGCATCCCATCTTCACCACATCTTTAATCGATCCTCAATCGCAAAATCCTCAACATAACACTGCTATGCCTGCGGTTTTGTTCAATCAGATCGACTAAATCTATGGCAAATCTGGGCGCGAATTCCACCAATTTATTTTTTTTCCAGGCCCTAAGTATCAACACTCCTAAAATCGAAAAGGAAGTGAAAAAAGATAAAGTCATATTCTTCATTTCGACAATCCGTGCCCATCTCATAAATATCGAACTTATTTTTAGACATATTTTCCTGAAGGAAAGACGAAACATGTCTCACCCTTTTGCAAAAAAATAACCGCCAATTTGGTTCGATAGTGGTGCTGCAATATAGGGAGGGTGCGCGTCTACTTTTCTTAGACTGAGGATTAGTAAAGAAAGCGGTTAACAACTATTCAAAATCAATCACGAAAACACGAAAGGGAAGTCTGTGGATGGACGCGCCAACTTAACTTTTAGGTTTTTGTTTCGTGTTTTCGTACCTTCGTGTTTTCGTGATAATCCTTTTTTTGCTTCCCTATGCCTCGATAAGCGGGATTTTGTATTTCCTCAGGAGAATATCCCGTGTCAAAAGCGTAAGGCCTTCCACCTTTGCCTGTGCTACAAGCATTCTGTCAAACGGGTCCCGGTGATGTGCTGCAAGGTCCCCGACTGTATGCGCGTGTTCAACAGTGATATCCAGCATCTCAAAGGACTGATCATCTAATACCTTCTGAAAATCACTGGGAATTTCCAGTTTTCCCAATGCCTGTTTGATCCTTATTTCCCAAATGACAACAGCACTGACAAAAACCAGGTTTTCCCCATCGGCAATTGCAGCCTTTGCTTTTGCGGAAAGAGTCGGGTTATCATCAAGCCACCACAAAAGAACATGTGTATCAAGCAAGAGGTTCATTAATCCACCATTCCGAACGCTTCGGCAATATCGCTCGGTAGTTTGTCAAAATCATCGGCTATTTTGATTTTCCCTCGTAGGGCGCCGGCGCGGCGCGGTTTCTCGCTTCGCTC
This sequence comes from uncultured bacterium, assembly GCA_965539945.1. Lineage (GTDB taxonomy): Bacteria > Desulfobacterota > Dissulfuribacteria > Dissulfuribacterales > UBA3076 > UBA3076. Next base: position 3,485 of record CBETWD010000054.1, on the reverse strand, counting down.
ATACCGCACAAGCTTTGCCACGGGTTTCCCTGCTTTACCAATGATGACCTCCTGCCCGGCCATGACCTTCACAATAAGGGCCGATAACTCAGCTTTTGCTTTTGAAATATTGGTTATGAGCATACCCATCACCTCCTATCATTTAGTCTGACCAGACCAGACCAGAAAGTCAAGGTTTTTTTCCGCCCTCCAATCCACAAGAATGCGTACTACTTTTCCAGCTTTGTTCCTGAAAAGCAAATAGCCTTTTTTGTATCCATAAAGGAATAAATCCCTGGTAATGGCCACGTCCTTATTGCAATATTCGAGGATTTCCTTGATCTTCCCCTGCTTCCACCACCTGAGGGCCTGCATACCATCGGCAGTCTTCTGTGTACCGAGAGTGACGCCTGCCAGGTGATCCAGAGAAAGCCTGTAGCCAAGTCTTCTGTAAATATCTTCCAGAATATCCAGGGTGGGGAGGCCCCAGAAATCCAGATCACTGTAAGCAGAGAGCACCTTGTAATCAAAACGTTTCAGATTGAAGCCTATAATCAGAGGCAATTCAGATAAGTGCTCAATCAACTCGGGGATATCAGGCTCCAGAAACTCCAGAAAGGTGTCCCTCTCGGAGTCAAACAGAACAGCACAGCTCACCCTCATCAGATCCGCCCTGTGCCACCCTCCGACCTCCTGGGCCGAAAGCTGTGTCTCAAGATCAAAGACACCAAATCGTGGAATTGAACCAGGAGTATTCTTCACCTTTTGCCTCTCACCTTTCGCCCCCTGCCCCCTGCTCCCTGCTCCTCGCCCCCGTTCCTTCTTCCCCTTGCCCCTTGCCTCTTTCTCTTCTTCCCCCTGACCCATGACCCTTGCCCCTTGACCCTTGCCCTCTATAATACCCCCTAACACAAAGACAGCGGCCATCTTGTCTATCGGCCGGTTGCCGGAGCCGCACTTGGGGGAATGCACACAGGAAGGACACCCTAACTCACAGGGGCAACTCTCAATAACCTTCAGGGTCTTCTGTAAAAGCTCCTCCGCCTTTTCAAAGGCCTGGCGGCTGAGACCCACTCCCCCCGGCACCCCGTCGTAAACAAAGACCGCGGCTTTGCGAACCTGCGGGTGATATGGAGTAGATATGCCGCCAAGGTCGTTTCTATCAGTCAGGACCAGAAGTGGTAAAATTCCAATAGCAGCGTGCTCCAAGGCATGGATTCCACCCATGAAATGCATATAGGCCTTTTCCGTTGCCTCCCGGACTTCATTTGGGATCTCTATCCAGAGACCCTCTGTCTCAAAGACCTGGGGCGGAAGATCCAGAGGTACGATATTCAATAAACGCTGTCCCCTTACATGCCTTCTCTCATACCCTGTGATCCGGTCTGTGATCCTGAGTCGTCCAAGAGACACACTGGTCCCATATACCCCCTTTTTCCCGAATACCTCCAGTATCTCAGTGGTCTTATTGCCCCTTACCCGTGTAAAATAATCCACCTTGGCAGATGACACCTCTACTGTGCGGGTCTCAATGTCAAGCCGGTCAACCACGTAGCTTTCACCCCTGTGCAGATAAACCGCGCCGGGATGAGTCTCACGACAGGCCCTGAATCCGTCAATCGCCCCTATGGTGCGGCCGTCATTCCTGGAGACTATCTGAAAAGTCTGACCAACACCCCTTAGGTTAATACCCCTTTGGGGATATTTGCGGGCAGAATAGAGCTCCTTTCCATTTTCGCTCCTCAGGAGCTTTCCCCTGGACTCAAGCTTAGAGATGGCCTTTGTAACTCCTCTTTCCTTAAGCAACGTTTCATCTGTTCGTAATGTGACCTCTGATGCGGCACATACCAGGTGCCTGCCCATAATCACTGGATTTCCAGGATTCAATACCGCAGACTCAGGAGGCCGCTTAAGAAAATCTTCGGGATTTTGCATAAAGTACTGGTCAAGTGCGTCCTCCTGGGCAATGAGCACAAGGGCTGAATCCTGCAGGCTGCGCCCTACCCTGCCGCCCCTTTGCCATGTGGCCATGACTGTGCCCGGATAGCCAACGAGCAAACAGAGATCCAGCGAACCTATGTCAATACCCAGCTCAAGTGCACTCGTTGAGATCACTGCCAGGAGCTCGCCGCTTGAGAGCTTCCTTTCAATCTCTCTCCTCTCCTCCGGCAGATAACCGGCCCTGTATGCACTTATGCGCTTGGCCATAGAACCCGCCCTCTGACTTACCCAGATATTGATCAACTCGGCAAGCTTCCTGGACTGGGTATAAACTATGGTTCTGAGGCCGCGGTGAAGGGCAGCCTGGAGCAGTTTAATTGCGGTCTGTGCAGCCCCATCTTCAGGATTAATGAAAATTACATGTTTTTTGCCATGAGGGGCACTGTTTTTGGTCACAGCCTGCACATCAAGCCCTGAGAGCTTGGAAGTAAGCTCGGAAGGATTGCCGACTGTGGCGGAGCAAAACACCAGGATAGGACTGACTCCGTAATGGGCGCAGACCCTGTTCATCCTGCGAAATACCCAGGCCATGTGAGAGCCCATGACACCTCTGTATGTATGAACTTCGTCTATTACCACGTGGGTAAGGCCCTGCCAGAATGTGGCCCACTTTTCATGATGGGCCAGAAGAGAGAGGTGGAGCATCTCCGGATTTGTTAAAAGCACATTTGGGGGCAGTTCCCTTAATCGCTTCCTTTTCCAGGAAGATGTGTCTCCATCGTAAGTGGCACAGGTAGGGGCCCGCTCCCTGTCAAGGCAGGCAGTCAATTCCCTGAAAGCCTTCATCTGATCCTGGGCAAGGGCTTTTAGCGGAAATAAGTACAAAGCGCGGCTTAATGGATCTTCCAGGATCTGTTCTATCACAGGAAGGCTATATACCAGGGTCTTTCCGCTGGCTGTCGGTGTGGATACCACTACATGCCGGCCGGAGCGTACAAGGTCAATGGCCGAGACCTGGTGGGAATACAGGCGGGAAATGCCGCCGGCTTCAAAAAGCACTTGCATCTCATCGGACCAGGACCTTGCAGGATTGTTGAAACATGCCTCTGTGGCAGCAACTTCCTTGTGAAACACCACCTGGCGTCCCAGTACGGGAGATGCCTTAAGGGACTTGACGTACTCTCCTATTCTGTTTTGGCACTTCATACTATGTAAAGAGGGACAGTCTCCATAAGCGCTAAGTTGTTTTGTAAACGTTCACAGGTTACATTGAAAGATGAACGTCCAACATCGAACATCGAACGTCCAACGTCGAATGAAAAACAAACATCCAATACCGAACATTCAACGGCTATTTCTGTATACTCGAGCAGCCTTTCTTCCAGGTCATAAGTCTGTTTCTTCATCTTTTCCCATTCAAAATTCGATGTTGGACGTTCGATGTTCGATGTTCATTTTTTTCAGTAAATGTTCATTAGTCCATCCGGCGCAAAAATAACTTAGCGTTTATGGGACAGTCTCCATAAGCGCTAAGTTGTTTTGTAAACGTTCACAGGTTACATTGA
>CBETWD010000053.1:0-12592 GCA_965539945.1 uncultured bacterium | reverse complement strand
AGGAGATGAAATTGAAACGTATCGCTATTCTTGCACTGGCATTGGTTTTTTCTTTTACATCAACCGTAGTATTGGCAGGAAATCTGGTAATCAAAGGCTCCACCACGGTTTTACCGATTGCACAAAAAGTGGCGGAAGCCTACATGAAACAAAATCCGGATGTGAAGATCTCTATTTCTGGTGGCGGGTCCGGTAATGGTATCAAGGCCCTTATCGATGGAAGCACTGATATTGCGGACAGCTCCCGATTCATAAAACCAAAGGAAGTAAGTCTTGCTGTAGAAAAGGGCGCATATCCCGTACCTTTTGCCGTGGCCTATGACTGTATTGTCCCGGTAGTCCACCCCAGCAACTCTGTGATAAATCTGACCATGGATCAGCTTAAGGCTATTTATAAAGGAGAAATCAAAAACTGGAAAGAATTGGGCGGCCCTGACAGGCCGATAGTGGTCATTTCCCGCGACACATCCTCCGGGACCTACGAGGTCTGGCATAAGATAGTCATGAAAAAGGAAAGGGTTTTCCCCGGGGCCCTGCTTCAGGCCTCCAATGGAGCTATTGCGCAGGCCGTTTCAAAAAACAAAAATGCTATTGGTTACATCAGCCTTGGATATCTGGATGAAAGCGTAAAGGCTTTAATGGTAGATCAGATCAAGGGGTCCGAGGAAACAACCCTGAACGGCACATACCCTGTCAGCAGACCTCTTTATATGTTCACAAGCGGCTGGCCAGAGGGAGATACCCTCAACTTTATCAACTTTGTCTTGAACCCGGAAAAAGGGCAGAAATACGTGCGCGATGCAAGGTATGTGCCTTTGTATTAAATTGGCCGCATACGGCAGGACTCTTTTTGACAGGATTAACAGGATGAACAGGATTTTTATTTATCCTGACAATCCTGTTCATCCTGTCTGAATTAAATTAAGAGGGATCGCTCAAAACAGAATGAGAAAAAATAGGCAGACAGGAAAAGGCCGTCAGAGAAAGGAGCGTATAATACGCTTCTTTTTCTTCTCTGTCGCACTGACTTCCATAACAATATTAACCTTAATTGTCGTTTTTCTGTTTTGGGAAGGACTTCCTATCTTCAGTGAGGTTTCTGTTTACGATTTCCTGTTCGGACGGTACTGGTATCCCACTGATGATCCCCCGGATTTCGGCATTTTCCCGCTGATCGTGGCATCCTTGACTGTTACTGCTATGTCCGCTGTTATTTCCATTCCGCTGGGGGTGATGACCGCCCTCTATCTTGCAGAGTCTGCCTCTGCCCGGCTGCGGGAATGGGTTAAACCGATTGTGGAACTTCTGGCAGCCCTTCCTTCAGTTGTCATTGGTTTCTTCGGCATGGTAATAGTTGCTCCTTTCCTTCAGGAAATCTTTAATATCCCCACTGGTTTAAATCTTTTCAATGCATCACTTATGCTGGCATTTATGTCCGTCCCGACCATCTGCAGCATCTCTGAAGATGCCATTTATAGCGTACCCCTGGAACTTAAAGAAGCCTCTCTGGCCCTGGGAGCTACCCAATGGGAGACCATCGCCAGGGTAATCCTTCCAGCGTCTCTCTCAGGCATCTCGACCGCCATCATTCTGGGCATGTCGAGGGCTATTGGTGAGACCATGGTAGTACTTATGATTGCCGGTGGAGCGGCCCAGTTGCCGTCCTCAATATTTGATCCGGTCCGGCCCATGCCTGCCAGCATTGCAGCGGAAATGGCAGAGGCCCCTTTCCGGAGCGATCACTATTATGCCCTGTTCGCCACGGGCGTTGTATTATTTGCCTTCACCCTGCTCTTCAACCTCGTATCTGAACACATCTCCAACAAATACAGGCAGGTTGGAGCTGCAACTTTGTAACTATGAACCCTTGAACCCTGAACCTTTGAACCTATACTAATGAATAAATCAAGTAGTCTTCTACGGCGTCGCAAACTGATCCAGGTCGCAGTTTTTGGGCTTTTCAGGCTCTCCGCTGCCATCAATGGAATCGCATTGCTTATCGTCGTCTATTTTCTTGTGGCAAGAGGGTGGCGGGCCATCAACTGGACATTCCTTACACAACCACCCAAGGAAGCAATGACTGAAGGGGGAATCCTGCCCTGTATCGTCGGTACACTCTGCTTGAGTCTGGGTGCCATCCTGGTGGCCCTTCCCATCGGAGTGGCCTCTGCCATCTATCTTAATGAGTATGCCCGCCCAGGCTGGCTACTCCGCGCTATCCGTGTAGGGATCAACAACCTTGCCGGTGTGCCTTCAGTGGTCTTTGGCCTCTTTGGTCTTGCCTTCTTTGTAGTATGGTTAAAAATGGGAGTGAGTATCCTTGCCGGTTCCCTGACGCTGGGAGTACTCACCTTGCCTGTAATTATCGGGGCTTCCGAGGAGGCCCTGAGGTCAGTTCCGGACACCTATCGGGAGGCATCCCTGGGACTGGGCGCCACCAAGTGGCAAACCATCTATAAGGTGGTCCTGCCGGCTGCTTTACCCGGTATCCTTACCGGTGCCATCCTGGGGATCAGCCGGGCCGCAGGGGAGACTGCGCCCATCATGTTTACCGCAGCCGTATTCTATACACCTTCTCTGCCGACTTCTGCTTTTGATGAAATCATGGCCCTGCCTTATCATATCTATGTCCTGGCCACGGCCGGAACAGAGATCGAAGCCACACGACATCTCCAGTATGGGACGGCCCTTGTGCTGATTGTCCTCGTATTTGGCCTGAATCTTATTGCCATTATCTACCGGGCCAGGCTCCAGAGACGGATGTGATTCATAATGGAACATTCTTTAAAAATTAAAATAAAAAATTTAGATTTCTATTACGGTAACTTTAAGGCCCTGCATGACGTCTCCCTGGACATTTATTCAAACCAGGTAACTGCTTTCATCGGCCCTTCAGGCTGTGGTAAGAGCACTTTATTGCGTTGTCTAAACCGGATGAATGATCTGATTCCTATCAGCCGGGTGGAAGGGCAGATCATATTGGATAATAAGAACATTAATGATCCAAGTGTGGATGTGGTCACCCTTCGTCGCAATGTCGGCATGGTATTTCAAAAACCCAATCCTTTCCCAAAGAGCATTTTTGAAAATGTGGCATACGGCCTGAGAGTAAACGGCGTAAAAGATAAGGCCTATATTGCAAATCAGGTTGAAAAAAGTCTCCACCAGGCCGCCATTTGGGATGAAGTCAAAGACAGAATTAATGATTCAGCCCTTGGTCTTTCGGGCGGCCAGCAACAACGTCTCTGTATTGCCAGGGCCCTGGCAATTGAGCCTGAAGTGGTCCTTATGGATGAGCCGGCATCGGCCCTGGACCCAATCGCCACCCAAAAGATCGAGGAGCTGATCCATCAATTAAAAAAATCATATACAATCATCATTGTTACGCACAACATGCAGCAGGCAGCCCGTGTATCCGATATTACCGCCTTTTTTTATCTGGGAAAGCTAATTGAAGCGGATGATACTAAAACGCTTTTTACCAAACCTAAGCTCCAACAGACAGAAGATTACATCACAGGCCGTTTCGGATAGTGAGCGAGGAAAGTGTTATGACTATACGTTTACAGAAAGAGTTAGAGAAACTGAAAAAGGGGATCCTCTCCCTGGGAGCCATGGTGGAGGAGCGTGTCCGTATGGCTATCCAGGCCCTTGAATTGAGAGATGCGAATCTTGCGGACAAGATCATCAAGAGTGATTACGAAATAGATGAGTTCGAGATAGAAGTGGAAGAAGATTGCCTGAAGATTCTGGCACTGCATCAGCCTGTTGCCGTGGATCTGCGGTTTCTTATTGCTGTTATCAAGATCAACAACGACCTGGAAAGGATAGGTGATGAGGCAGTGAATATCGCAGAACGGATACAGATCATTGCTAAACGGGAACGGCTCGATATCCCCTTTGATTATTCCTTGATGGCAGAGAAGACGGCCTCCATGCTCAAAAAGAGTCTGGACGCCCTTGTGAACATGGACGATGTCCTGGCGTTGGATGTCCTTAAATTGGATGATGCAATAGATGATATGAAAGACCAGGCCTATGACGTGATAAAACAGGCCGTACGTGAACATACTGATCGCGTGGGTTATCTCATCAACCTGCTCTTAATGTGCCGCCACCTTGAGCGCATAGCAGACCATGCCACCAACATTGCCGAAGAGGTCGTTTACATGGTTCAAGGGGAGATCATTCGGCACGGAAATGTTGAACTTGAAACTAAAGAATGAATTGGTGACAATTTATTCCACCCCATCAATCTAACCAAAATCTAACCATAAAGTCATCCAGCCTTAACGAATCTGAACCATAATAGCGGAATCAAATTTTTATCGAAAGGAGGTGAAGTTTGTAATTTTAGAAGAACGGCGGAGAGAGGCCCATAATATTGTAAGCGTTCACAGGGCACCGCATCTGCTTTGTTGCCGGGCACTTGAAGTACAGGGAGTACGTCTGCGTGCCCGTACGCCTCGCATCTGCAGCACCCTGTAAACGCTTACAGTTCGGTGGGTTGCGGTAAGACGGGCGCTGTAATCCCGTGAACGGTTACATAATATTTAATAGATAATGGAAAGGTATGGGGAAAAACATGAAGAAAATTTCACTCATCGTATTTATCATAACGGGTTTGCTTATAACATTTGGCAGCACTCAGTCCTGGGGTGGGGAAGTTGACCTTTTGGTCAATAAGCTGGTTGAAAAAGGTATCCTTTCGCATCCAGAAGCCCTACAGCTCTTGAATGAAATGCAGGAAGAAGGCGCCAAACAAGAAGTGGCAATTAAGGAAGTGGCCACAGAGGCTGCAAAAGAAGAGATCAAGACCAGCGGGCTCAAGCTCCCAACGTGGGCTGATAAAATAGATTTTTACGGAGACCTGAGGCTCCGCCACGATACCCAGTGGATAGATCAAACAGATAAATCTAACCGTAACCGTGAACGTTTTCGCCTCCGTTTGGGTATGAAGGCAAAAACAACAGAGACTACGGAAGTCGGGGTCAGATTTGCCTCCGGATCAGGTTATCAAAATACTACGAACCAGAGTTGCGATGGACACGCAAGAGGTAAGCAGATTTGGATAGACAGGGCCTATGCATCCTGGAATGCCACGGATTATCTTAAAATTACAGGTGGAAAGCAGAAAAATCCCCTTTTTACAACGCCGCTCGTGTGGGACCCGGATGTCAATCCGGAGGGGGTATCTGAAACCCTTAAATTTGATATCACTGAAAGGTTTAGACTCTTCGCAAACATGGGGCAGTATTTCGTCGAGGAGTTGAGCAGCAACACTGATCCCACCCTCCTCGCATTTCAATTAGGCACTGCAATCAAGCCTACCGACACGATGAAGTTTGAATTTGGAGTGACTTATTATAATTTCATGAACCTGGATGACATTGAACATGATAGCGGTGATATTGACGATAAGACGGAATTTATAGGATACAACAACAGACACGGCCAGCAGATGGTCTTCAAAAGCGACGGGGAACTGCTCAATGAATTCGAATGCTGGGAACTGGCCGCAAAGCTGAAGGTAAAAGATGTACTACCAGTACCATTTTCTATCTACGCAAACTATATTGTCAATACGGATGCCGATATCGATGAACTCATAGACAAGGGGCATGATTTCACAGACAGCTACGACCCTGCAGATCTGGAGGCATATGGAAGTGATGATCGCGATACAGGTTGGCTTGTCGGGCTGTCATTGGGCAATAAGAAGAAAAAAGGCGACTGGTACGCAAAGTACCATTACCAGGAATTGGAAGATTACGCCTTTCCTGCCGTATTCGTTGACTCGGACTTTCACGGTGGAGGAACTAATAACAAAGGACACTATATGCAGCTCAGGTATTATCTGATGGACAATATTCAAGCCAGGGCCAGCGGTTTCCTTACTGAGCGTGAAGATGATAGCAAGGACGGAAAAAGGGATGAAGACCGTATCCAAGTGGACCTAGTTTTCACCTTCTAAATCCGTAACCGTTCAAAGGTTCAGGGTTCAAGGGTTAAGAGGTTCGGGGTTTACCGCTCACGGCGGAATATTGTCAAAGATGATAAGGTCAAAACCAACTGAACCTTTGAACCCTGAACCTGTGAACCTGTGAACCTGTGAACCTATACCTATAATCTAATACAGTGCCCTGGAATGCCTGTCATTCCGGGGCTTTTTTTGTCATTTCACCGCAAAGACGCAAAGAACGCTAAGTTTAATTCCTTTTTGTTTTCCTTTGCGAACTTTGCGCCTTGAGCGAAGCGGGCGGTGAAAAAATACTCCCACTTACCCGCATAGCAAATCCAGGACCATCAATATAGCTGAAGGTTAAGGGATTAATTAACGCCCTGGATTGTCGAGATTAATATTATTGCTCTTGATCAAAAAATGGGTATTCTATAGATGTATCATTAAATTGACCGGTTCTGTTTGATCCGGTATAAACCGGCGAAAAGGAAAGGGCTTTATGGGCAAGGAGCGTGTATTAATAGCAAACCGCGGAGAGATCGCCCTCCGTATTATTCAGGCCTGCAAGGATCTTGGCCTGGATTACGTAGTCCTATATACAAAGGAGGACGAATTCTCATTGCACGTTCGAATTGCGCAGCAGGAAGAAAGCGGTTTTAAGAAGGCTTATCGCGTAGCTAACTACAAGGACCCCAATGAGATTTTCTCCGTGGCAGATGAGTCTGAATGTACTGCTATTCATCCTGGGTACGGTTTTTTTTCCGAGAACTACGGTTTTGCCAGAAGGGCCGCCATGAGGACCAGGTCTTTGACTTTTATAGGCCCTAAATGGGAGGTCATAAGGGACCTTGGCAGTAAAATAAACACCAAGCGTCTGGCAAAGGATCTCAATGTGCCGGTGATTCCAGGATCTGATGGATCGATCTATAATGAATTGGAGGCTGAAGGAGTGGCGGAGGAGCTTTTTTTTCTCCAGAAAGAACAGGGCATTCATCATCCATCTATTCTGGTAAAGGCCTCTGCCGGTGGTGGAGGTATGGGCATTGAAGAGGTCAGTCACCTTGATGCCTTCAGGAGAACCTACCGGCGGATACAGAACTATGCCAAGCGACAGTTCGGGGATGAGGGGGTCCTGATTGAACAGTGTCTCAGAGATTATCAGCATCTTGAAGTTCAGCTTTTGTGCAGTTCCTATGGTGAAGTGGTGCACTTCGGGACCAGAAACTGCACTATACAGAGTACCGGCAGGCAAAAGAGGGTAGAAGTGGCCCCTGGTTTTGATCCTGCTGTATGTGAGTATCCTTTTGATGCAAGGGCAGTCCTGGACCGGATCGTGAAGTATTCTGTACGTCTGGCAAAACACGCAGGCTATGACAACATAGGGACATGGGAGTGGATAGTATCCAGAGATGGCAGTCCCTACCTTATGGAGGTCAATACCCGCATACAGGTTGAAAACGAGATTTCAGCATGTATTTCAAGGCTAAACGGGAGTAATGAGCCTCCAAATTTGATCAGGGATCAGATAAGAGTGGCCCTTGGAGATAGACTGGGTTTTACTCAAAAAAATATATCTTTTGAAGGGACCAGCATAGAGTTGCGGATTGTTGCTGAAGATACCAAAAGAGGTTTTGCACCATGGTGTGGTACCATCACACGCTTTGATTATCCGGACGAGCCCTGGGCGAGGCTTTATTCTCATGTGCCCAGAGATACGCCCTATAAGATTCCCACAGAGTATGATCCAAACTTTGCTCTTGCTATTATCTGGGGCCGGGATACGGAACAGGCCAAGGAAAGGGCCAGGCAGTTTCAGAATAGGACTATTATTGAAGGTAAAGGGGCTGGTGACGAAAGTATTATTACCAACCTGGAATACCTCTATGATCGGATTGATGACGTGCTTCAATTTTAATCACCGACAATACATGAATGCGCACAGACCAAGTACATATGGCAGATAGCGGCAAGTTACTGAGTCAGCTCGCTGATCGGATCTTATATCTTGTTGATATCAAGGGCAACAGTGAGTATGGCAATATTGGTGATCTTCTTGGACGGGTCCAAGGGCTTCGTCAGTCTCTTTTTGAGATAAAAGAGGCGGATCTTTTTGAGGAAATCGACCGGATCGAGGACAGGGTCTCCTTTCTTGAGGATAGAATTTCTGAGAAGCTCAGTCCTGCAGAGATTGTGAACATCGTCCGGAGCCCCCAGCGTTTTACCCTTATGGATATCCTGGAGAATGTGTACGACTCCTATACGGAGTTGGGCGGGGAGGGAGACTGTAATATTGATCCTGCGATAATGGTTGCCAGGGCTACCATATCGAGGAGAGTCAAGAACAAGCTCTATAGCCATCAAGTCATGGTCATAGGTCATGAAAAGGGTCGAGGAGAGGAATACAGAAACGGAGGATGTGCCAGGCCCTGGGGAAATGATAAGGCCCTGAGGTATATGAGGGTAGCTGAAACCGAAGGCATTCCTATACATTTCTATATTTTTACCCCTGGGTCCTACCCCATTGAAGATTACCCCGGAGCTGCGCAGCAGATAGCCCGCAATCTATACGTAATGGCAAAGTTAAAGGTCCCTTTGGTATCTTTTATCTCTGAAGGTGGCTCCGGTGGCGCTGAGGCAATAGGGGTTTCTGGCCTCAGGCTCATGGGTTCAAGGGGCTACTACTCAGTCATTTCTCCTGAAGGCGCGGCTGCAATAGAGGGGAAGATAAGAGAGGGCGAAAAGGTCCCTAGAGAGCTTGTGGAACACTGCGCCACTCAGTTAAAGATAACTGCTGAAGACAACCTGAAACTCGGAACCGTTGATCGTATTATAGAGGAGCCCCTTCTTGGAGCCAGGCGGGATGATTTCCCCTTTTTCCGCAGACTTCGCTATGAGATGCTTCGTGCTACCGACGAAGTAGTACTGAAAACCAAGAACTTCCGGGCCTTCCGGGCATATGCCTTGAAAAGGCGGGAAGAGGAGGGGAAGGAGGTCCCTGAGGACTTTGATCTATTCATCAGTTGGAATCTCACAGACCTTGAAAAGGAACGACTTCTTGAATTCAGGCTCAAGAAGTATATGGAGTTGGGCAAGGGGTATTTTCTCGAGGACAGAAATGTTTTAACCGAGGGAATCAGGAAGACAAAGATTTTTGCCAGCAAGACTTACTATGATCTAAGGTATGGCCTTCTGCGGCCGCACCACCGAAACGTTCAGAAAGTAATAGAAGAGGTCTCAAGTGAAGGTTCAGTGTTTCTCCGAAAGGTCACTGAGCCGGTAAGGGCGGCCTATGACTTTGTTTTTCCTCAGCTGGAGCGCCCGGGTAAAGTCATACATTCCGAGGGGCCTGAGCGCAAATCGATTTTTGCAGAAGAGTGGGAGTCTTACGTCAGCCCGCTTGCCAACGAAGACTGTACTGTTACCTGCCCCAATGCCTCAAAATATGGATGTATGGACCTGTGGGTGCCTGACCTCTATGGGGAATTCTGCGGAGTGTGCCCCAACTGCGGCCACCATTTTCCCCTTGAGTACCAGTGGTATCTTGAGAATCTTTTTGATAAAAATTCAGTCCATGAATTCAACGATCATATAGCTTCATGCAATCCACTTGGTTTTCAGGGTTATAATGCCCGTCTTAAGAGGGACATCAAGCATACAGGTCGCAATTCCAGCATAATAACCTTTGATGCCGAGGTGTGGGGGCTAAGACTTGTAGTGGCCATGCTCTTCAGCAACTTCAGGGGCGGGACGGTTGGAACTGCCGAGGGAGAGAAGTTCGTAAGGGCATGCGATGTGGCCGGTACTACCCGAAGGCCCCTTTTGGCTTACATACACAGCACCGGCGGGATCCGTATTCATGAAGGGACACTTGGTGTAGTTCAGATGCCTAAATGCACCTTTGCAGTGAGGGAATATAATGACAACGGTGGTCTCTATATCGTGGTCTATGACAATAATTCTTACGCTGGTCCTGTAGCGAGTTTTTTGGGGTGCTCACTCTATCAGTTCGGCATGCGTTCTTCCAGAATCGGCTTTGCCGGCCCAAGGGTCATAAGGGAGACCACCGGTCAGGACGTTCCCCCTGATTATCACAGCGCCAAGAATGCCCTCAAGCGAGGCCACATTCAGGGAATTTGGGACAGACGCGAGTTCAAAAAAAATCTCTACGATGCTTTGATGACATTGGGCGGCCCTAACCTTTATTATAAATGAGCTTATTCCAAAACTCATGGATATAAATCTAAATGACCTATTAAGGCGCTATCGTTCTCATCCCTTTGAGGACTATCCTGTAGAGACACCCCATACAGGGGTCGTATTCCTTAAGGTAAAGGAAGGCCAGACAGTCAAAGGGCCTGGTGGTGAGTGGCTCCATCGACCGGGGACCCTGCTCTATGTCATTGAGAGGGAACGGAACGTGAAGAGGATGACCGCCCTCTGGAGTGGACAGGTTAGTGGAATTCGCCTTGATATCGAGGGCCAATTTGTAGAGGCGGGCGAACTGCTCTTTTCCATCCGGCACCAACTGGATAAGAAAGAAATAATTGATCGCATTCTTACCCAGGTTCTCTACATCCTTCCTGCCCCCCAGCGGGCCAGGTACTTCCTCGCACCCGAGATTTCAGCAAAGGAGGAAAAGCAGCCCAAAGAGGGCGTGTCCGTGGAATCCGGGGATGAGGTGTTGATAATGTCCCTGATGAAAAGGGACACGGTGATCAGCTATGAAGGCGTCCAAGGGACACTTTACAAGGTCTATTTCAAGTCAGGGGATACGGTGGAACAGGGATCTCCTCTCTTGGGGATCTGTCCTCCTGATAAGCTCCAGTATGTGCAGAAAGTGATCCAGAGGATCCGCACGGAGTGGGAGAAGTAGGAGTCGCCGGCATTAAAAGTATCCTGTTTGCCTTTCAATTTCTAACCATAATTCCCCTGGCTCCCGGTTTGTCATTTAAAAATTCGGAGTTGAGGGCATCCCTTGCATTCTTTCCGTCAGTCGGCCTATTGCTCGGTTGTCTGCTTGCAGGTTTTGACAGCACAGCAAGGGCCATGTGGCCTCCATCTGTTGTGGGCATGATGGATGTGGCCTTGCTGGCCTTTCTTACCAGAGGATTGCACCTGGATGGACTTGCTGATACGTCTGACGCCTTGGGAAGCGGGGCAGGGCCGGAAAAGGCCTTGAGTATCATGAAGGACAGCCACAGCGGGGCACTGGGAATCCTGGTCCTTATACTCGTATTATTACTTAAGTCATCAGCCCTTGCAGTATTGTCCGGTAGGGGGGCCTGGGAGGTAATGTTGCTGTGTCCCTGTCTGTCCCGTTGGGCACTGAATGTCATGGCGTCGTCGTCAATCTACGCCCGGCCTGAAGGGGGCCTTGGCAAGGCCTTTGTGGGGCCTGGTACCAGATGGACCCTGGCCCTGGCCGGTCCGACGGCCCTTGGGGCCGCGTGGTTTATCTGGGGGCTATGGGGCATTTGCTTTTTTGCCGGGGTAGTAGTCTGGAGTCTGCTGGTATCTTTATGGTTTAAAAAAAGGCTTGGAGGTGTCACAGGGGATGTGCTGGGAGGCCACCTTGAAGTATCCGAGACCTTGTTGTTCCTCGGTGCAGCAGCGGTTTATGGAATTAATTTCTGATTTCAAACGTTCATGACTAGGTCTTTCGTCACCCCAACGCATGAGAATAATTAGCCACCCGCTCGCTACACTCGCTCGACACACACAGACGAACACAGACAAAAGACCTTATCCGCTGGTGAACACACCAGCGGATAAATTGTCTGTGTGTGTCCGTGTGTGTCTGTGGCTAATAAATGTATTTTCACGGCAAAATAAACTCAATGAAAAAATCTACTCGTATTATCCTATTAAGACATGGGGAAGTAGAAAATCCGGGAAGTGTTTTCTACAGCCAACAAGACGTATCTCTTTCAGACTCTGGCAGGAAGCAAAGCCTCGCCTTGGCGGATAGGCTGAAAGACATTCCTTTCAGCATGGTCTTTAGCAGCAATCTCAGCCGCTGTCTCTTTCTGGCAGAAGCAATTGCCGAAAAAAGGGGCCTTGCAGTGGAGGCCAGGTCAGAGTTAAGGGAAGTGGACTTTGGCCGCTGGTCCGGTCTTAGCTGGGAGGCCGTGGAAGCAAGATATCCCGGTGCCCTGTCAGAACGCATGGAAAAACTGGAGTCTTACAGACCACCGCAGGGAGAGAATCTGGCAGAAGTCGCTTTACGGGTATGGCGCATCATAGATGAGGTTCTCAAGAAGTGCAAGGAAGAAGCAGTAGCAATCGTAAGTCATGGTGGTGTGAACAGGGTCTTGATTGCAAGGGCGACAGGCCTCCCCCTTAACAACATATTTTCCCTTGAACAGGATTTCGCTTGTGTCAACGTCCTGAATTTTTACCCGGATGGTCCGGTGACCTTACGTTTACTGAACTGGTCAGCAGACAAGGGAATCATAAGGGTTTAGGGTTCAGAGGTTCAGGGTTCAAAGGTTCAGAACCGTTGATTCGTGAGTTCTTCCTGCCCACTCGCCAAGCTTGCGAGGCAGGCGGGAATGGAGAAGGCATGAAATTAAAACAATTTAAGAATAAAGCAATCAACAATCATAAATCCAATAAAGTAACCCCTGAACC
>CBETWD010000052.1:0-12617 GCA_965539945.1 uncultured bacterium | reverse complement strand
CAGCTCAACAGTTTTTGGTCACCAAATAAGTATTATGGCTTTCTAAATACCTTTAAATACAATGAAGAAAAGGTAGTGCTGGACAAATACACAATTATTGAGCCTGAGAGCGCGAGACATGTGTACAACTGGCTACAGCATTTTGCACATGAGGACCTTGAGAGGGAATTTGTTGAGGCGGATTTTCTCGTTAAAGAGCTCTTTTCCGATGTCGCAGGAACTCCATATGATCGAGGATCAAGTGAGTTTGCAGTCATTGCTAATAAGGTGTAGGTCGACACAGAACAATGCCATGCACTCGGACGGGAATTCCGCTTCGCTCCATTCCCGCCGGTGATGGCCACGTTCGCCATGAAAAAGATTACAGCATTGTTTCTTGGTAGGTTAAGATGAACTATAATTTTGAATGGGATCCCCATAAGGCACATTCTAATTACAGAAAACATGGAATCCGTTTTGAAGAAGCCGCGACGATTTTTAAAGATCCAAGAGCATTAACAATATTCGATCCTGACCATAGTGAATATGAAGATAGATGGATAACGATGGGAATTTCAAAGACAGGGAGATTGTTGATCGTGTGTCACACATTTCAGGAAGAGAACAAAGACTCAGTATCCATTCGCATATTTTCAAGCCGGAAGGTGATGAGAAAAGAAGGCGATTTATATGGAAGGTAACCCATGAGAAAAGAATACAACTTTTCAAAAGGCGAAAGAGGAAAGTTTTACCATCCAGATGTAAAACTCAATTTGCCAATCTATCTTGACGAAGAAGTCATTGCCTTCATTGAGGATATAGCAAACAAAAAAGGCACTGATTTTTCATTTGTGGCTAATCAACTTCTTCGTAGCAATATGCAATTGGCCAAAGCAATCAAATAGAATTTTGGCGAACAATCGGCTGCAAGGGACGGGAAACAGAGCGGCGGTTTTCCCTATGCTTCGCCCCGCTTACCGTCTGGTGCTTTTCCAATGTTTGTTGCACAGCATTGTTTGCCGCCCCTGAACCGTAGCGTAGGCACTGTGTACATTTTGGCTATCGGGAATATTATAAATCTCTCTGCAATGAATATGCTTGTCATGTAATGCTTATCAGGTCTTGCCGTTTAGCACGGAAGATTACAAACAATCTGAATCTGAATGAAATAGGTTAACGTTAAATTGGGGTATGAATGGACAAATTTGAAAAAGAACTATTAACACTAAAAGACAAACTCCTAACCGCAAAGGACTTCAGGGAGCCATATCAGTATTTTTTTGATAATCTCGGAGAAAATTCAATCTTTTTAGGTCTTGGCAAAAGGGCAAAGAATCCCCTTTTGAAAAGGATTCTGATTTAGCCTAACCAGATCACTGGAACGAACGGGGAAAAGTAATACTGCCCTTGCGAAGAGTATCGGCCCGCCGCTGAACTCAATCATTATGTCAGCAATTACATCTTGAGGATGGAATATATTATTGTTCGGTACGTTCTTGCGTGGATCACTACGGCACCTTATGTTTTTTACCGTTTGCAGCAGCGAGATGTTGAGTACTTGGCCTAATAACAAAGGCATGTCCAAAATGTTGGAGAATTACATGGAGAAAGAAATCCTTCCTTCGCCTGATAAAAATGGCATAATAAAAGCACTACCTCCCGATCTATCCGAAGAAAACTTGCTGCGGCTTAAAAAGTTCGGGGTCTTTATGATTTTGTATGACTTTGCTCAGGATCATTTTGTGCGGCCACGCCTTCATAAGGCCAACCCTCAGCAGCACCGTGAAGTACTGAGAAACCTCATTTCACCAGTAAAAAAGTCCCATGTTCTTGATATTGCCTGTGGAACAGGAGGCGCAATTCCTCACTTCGATAGCAGCAACGAATATACCGGCCTGGATTTATCATATGCCATGCTTAAACAGGCGGTAAAAAAAGGAAAAAAGAAATCTTTTCGAAAATCCAGGTTTATTCAGGGAAATGCCGAAGAGCTTTTTTTAGGGGATGAATCTTTTGAGTTCGTTTTAATGGATACCGCCCTGCATATGATCCCGAAATATCAACTGGCTATTGCAGAAGCAGCGAGGGTGCTAACTAAAGGTGGCGTATTTGTATGCAGTACGCCCGTTGTTGGAATCAGCAGGGATTTTGATACTACATGGAAGAAAATTTCAGATAAGCGAGGCCTTCATTCTTTTACTGAAGAGGACATTGAACAGGTTTGTTCTCATAATGGCCTGATGTATAGTCGTTACAACACAAATGGGGGCGTACTTTATTTCCAAGCACAGAAAGCAAAATGACATAACAATGAACTGGTCAACCAGACCACAAACAGCGCGGCGGTTTTTCTAAGGCCATGCCCCGCATAACGCTCAGTGCTGTTTCAAAGTTGGTCGCTCCGCAAATGTTTGCGGCAGGGTTACCCCAGGCGTTGGGTGCTAAGATAAGGACACACAGATGAAGCATTGGTTGAGAACAAGCATTTCGTTTGGGCTGACATCAGCGGTCATCACGACTCTCGGTCTCATGGTCGGTCTCCACTCAGGGACGCATTCCAAGATTGTGGTCCTTGCCGGGATTCTGACAATCGCCATTGCTGATGCGTTTTCAGATGCCTTGGGAATCCACGTTTCAGAGGAAGCGGATAACACTCACACCGCTAAGCAGATTTGGGGAGCCACCGTTGCGACCTTTCTGACGAAATTCTTGGTCGCAATGACATTTGTGGTTCCCGTCCTTCTTCTATCTCTATCCACTGCCATAGTTGTGAATTTGATATGGGGAATGTCCATTCTGTCTGTTCTTAGCTATATCATCGCAAAATCACAGGGCGAGCCACCCTGGAAGGTCGTCGGCGAACACCTTTTGATCGCAATCGTAGTGATTGCAGTCACGTATTGGGTAGGGGACTGGATTGGGACGATAGGTGCATGAACCGGCACCCAACAGGGTGCTCCGCAATGTTTCCGGCAGGTGACTTTTGCGTTCGGTGGATAATAAAACTTCTCGTACCTCCCGATAAAAAACCAATATATATTTCATAATATATACCTTGACACCTTCTATGAATGGTATATACTTTTAAGTATAAACCAATAATCAAGGAGACAATTATGCAAACTGCCAAATTATTTATAAATGGACGAAGTCAAGCAGTTCGTTTACCAAAAGCCTATCGATTTAATGGAAATGAAGTCTATATAAAAAAAGTGGCTGGAGGGGTATTATTAATTTCTAAAGATCAATCTATGTGGGATCTTTGGGAAAGGAATTTAATGAAATATGAAGAACCATTTATGACTGAAAGAAATCAGCCGGAGTTACAACAAAAGAGAGAGAGCCTTGATTAAATATTTAATTGATACCAATATCTGTATTTACATAATGAATAAACGCCCGATAGGGATCATTCATAAGTTTAAGCTGTTTGATGTGGGCGAAATCGGTGTGTCAACAATCACAGTTTCAGAGTTGCAGTATGGAGTTAGTAAAAGCAAAAATCGCGGGTTAAATAAACAGCGCATCGAAGAGTTTCTCTCTCCACTTGAAATCCTTCCATACGACGAAATCGCTGCCAGTATTTATGGAGATATTCGTCTTCAATTAGAGAAATGCGGGGAGCCTATCGGTCCACTCGACTTACTGATTGCGGCTCATGCCTTAAGCAAAAATTTAGTCTTAATTAGTAACAATGAAAAGGAATTCAAGCGAGTTAAAAATTTGAAGGTCGAAAATTGGGTTAAATAGGAATTGACCAGCAGGGATACCGAGTGCGACATTCTCGGCTCCGCAAGGAAGCTGATATCTGGCAAGTGCTGCACGGCTTTCCTGGCGGCGGCTGAGTTTAACATTATGCTTTTTAAAATTTAGCAGCAGGTAGAAAATAATGTTTTTTGTAGATAAGCCATATGTTTCGGAATTTTTCAAAATGACTGTCAGAGATAATGCCATCCCTGTAGTCGGTACAAATATAGCAAAACATTTAGGTCTTTATAGTGGGACTAAAGTAATTAGTGAAAATAGAGCTATTGAAATGGCTCGAGAGTTAGGTAATCCTACCATCTATATTACGTCTGAAAATTCAATAGGTTGGATATCGAAGCATTTAGCTTTTAGCAATCTTCCAGCAAAAATAGAGTTATTTAAAGATAAGTTGAAATTTCGAGAACTGATAAGATCTATCTTTCCAAACTTCTACTTCAAGGAGATTCGCACTGAAGATTTGAAAAAGATTCAGTTTAACGAAATTCCACTACCATTTATCATCAAGCCAACTATTGGTTTTTTTAGTATAGGTGTTTATAAGGTTTCAAGTTATGAGGAGTGGGTTAACACAATTGATTCAATAATTACTGAACTAGATCAAATTAAAGATTTATACCCTGGAGAGGTATTGAACACCAGTTCATTTATTATTGAACAATGTATTAATGGCGAGGAATTTGCTGTTGATGCATATTATAATTCGATTGGCAAACCAGTTATTCTAAGCATCCTTAAACATACTTTTTCTTCAGAGACCGATGTTAGTGACAGAGTTTACATTTCATCCAAAGAGATTATCGAAAGTAATCTTGAAGAATTTACAGATTTTGTAGAAAAAATTGGCAATTTGGCTGGAGTAAAAACCTTTCCTGTTCATATTGAGCTTAGACGAGACAACGATGGAACTTTATTACCTATCGAAGTAAATCCGATGCGGTTTGGTGGTTGGTGTACTACCGCAGATATATCCTTCTTGGCCTATGGATTTAACCCTTACCTATACTATTACTCACAAAAAAAACCAAATTGGTCTGAGGTTCTCAAAGGAAAAGAAGGAAAGCTCTTTAGTATTATCGTGTTGGACAATTCGACTGGAATAGACGTAGATGAGATTACATCATTTAATTATGAAAAGTTACTTTCAAATTTTGAAAAGCCAATAGAACTAAGAAAAATTGATTATAAAAAGTATCCTGTCTTTGGTTTCTTGTTCGCGGAAACCAGAGAAGACAATTTTATTGAGCTCAAAAACATACTGGATTCAGATTTAAATGAATTTATATCAACCAATATAACAATAGCATAACAACAGCATGCAGACAGATGGCACTCGCTGCGCTCCTGTCGGCGCTGATGCAGGCGTTCGCTCTCTGAAAAAACTTTGTGTTGACAGGATGTTGCACCTTGGATGAACTCAGCCATGGAAGCCCGAACCATCTGTTGAGCCGCTATGCTTGTCGCACCCTGATGGACAGGGCATGGGCCGTAAGGCCTTCGATTTCCGCCAGACGGATTACGTCATCAGCATCTTTTTGGAAGGCCTCCCGGGAATAGGAAATCACACTCGAATGCTTAAGGAAGGTCTCCACACCAAGGGCTGAAGAAAACCGTGCTGTACCCATGGTGGGGAGTACGTGGTTAGGCCCGGCAATATAGTCTCCTATGGGCTCCGGTGTAGCGTTGCCCATGAATATTGCTCCTGCGTGACGGATCTTTGGGAGCAGTCCCCACGGGTCTGAGACCAACAATTCCAAGTGCTCTGGTCCGATTCTGTTTGCTATCTCAGTAGCTGTCTCAAGGTCATCAACTTTCAGTAACAGGCCGTTTGTCTTCAAGGACTCGGTTGCAGTCTCCTGCCTTTCCAGCTTTTCAAGTTGGCGTTTCAACTCCGCAGGCACCTCTTCAGCAAGCCTTGTCGATGTAGTAATCAACATGGCTGTCGCCATAGGGTCGTGCTCCGCCTGAGAAAGGAGGTCAGCAGCCACGAACTCCGACGGTGCGCCTTCATCCGCTATGATGAGGACCTCACTTGGTCCTGCCACCATATCGATCCCAACAATACCTGCTATCATCTTCTTGGCCAGGGTCACATAGACGTTACCCGGTCCCACTACTACGTCTACAGGGGCCACTGTCTCTGTTCCAAAGGCCAGGGCACCGATGGCCCAGGCGCTTCCCATCTTGTAGATTTCACTTACTCCCACTTCTGAGACTGCTACCAGCAGGTGAGGGTTAACGGCCCCATGCTTGTCGGGCGGCGTGGTGATCACAATCCGTTTGACTCCTGCAATTTTGGCAGGGATTGCATTCATAAGAACAGAAGAGACCAGCGGGGTTTCACCCCCCCTGCCTCCGGGGACATACAATCCGGCGGCATCCACAGGCCGTATCATTTGTCCCAGTATGGCTCCATCTTCCCTTGTCATTATCCATGACTTTGGCTTCTGATGTATATGGAATTCTTCAATATTGGAGATGGCTTTCTTGATGCTTGACAGGAAATCGTTGTCTACCTTTGAATAGGCGTCTTTTAACTCTTGTTGGGATACCGCCAGGTCTTTGATTTCAAAATCAGGGGCGTCGTACTGCCTTGTGTATTGGACTACAGCCTGATCTCCTTTGCTTCTTACCTGTTCAAGTATTTCCTTTACCCTGGTCTCATGCTGTGAGGAGATCTCAAATTGGCGGTTAATTAAGGATTCCACCCTGTTTTTCCCCTCAGCAGTATTATAATAAACAGGTTTCAGCATTTTTTAGGTCTCCTAAAAAAGCCCGGGGCCGGATTTTCCCTGGCTCCGAGCCATTTGCGGTTCCTTTGAGAGTTCGTAACCGTTCACGGGATTACAACGCCCCCGCCCGCGTTTACCGCAACCCACCGGACTGTAAGGGTGCTGCAGATGCAAGGCGTACGGGTATGCAGACGTACTCCCTGTACTTCAAGTGCCCGACAACAAAGCAGGTGCGGTGCCCTGTAAACGCTTACGAGAGTTCTAATCGATACGTATGGCTACATAACGGCTGAACTCGCCGTCACGAATCCTGAAAAGAACACTCTTGGTCTGTTTTGATTGTGCCAGGGCCTTTACAAACTCATCCATATTGTGAACCCGCTTGCGGTTCACCTCTTCTATCAGGTGTCCCGGGCGAATACCTACACGGGCTGCCGGGCTTCCCCGCTCTACCTCTGCCACCAGAACACCCTGGGACTCGCGGTATCCGAATTGTTCTGCCAGCTCCGCGGTCAGATCCTGCACGACAAGGCCGAGTTTACCCAGGATCTTGTGCTGGGCCGTCCCTATGGTCTTGCCAACAGGCTGTTCACCGATAGTGACCTTGAGAGTCTTGTGTTTATTTTCTCTTAAGACATCCATCTTTAACTTGGTTCCTGGTGAAGTCAGGGCTATCTTGTTTCTGAGTTCCCCCAGGTCGTCAACCTTTTTGCCGTTCAGGCGGAGTATGATATCACCCTGTTTCAGGCCTGCTTTTTCTGCAGGAGAGCCTTCCGAGACCTCGGCTACCAGCACGCCCTCAGTCTTTTTCAGGCCAAAGGACTTAGCGAGTTCTTCGTCTATATCCTGTATGACCACTCCGAGCCATCCCCTGGTGACTTTGCCTTTTTCCAGGAGTTGATCCATAATGGACTTTGCCATGTTGATCGGTATGGCAAAACCTATACCCATATAACCGCCACTTCTGGAGAATATGGCAGTGTTCATACCAACAGCCTCTCCGTGGATGTTAACAAGTGGTCCGCCTGAATTCCCCGGGTTTATGGCAGCATCGGTCTGTATAAAATCTTCGTAGTCGTTGATGCCTACGCGGCTTCTGCCCTTGGCGCTGACCACGCCTACAGTGACTGTCTGGCTGAGACCAAAGGGATTACCTATGGCTATGACCCACTCTCCCACATCAAGCTTGTCCGAGTCGCCCAGGCGTAGTACAGGCAGATCTGTCGCGTCTATCTTTATTACCGCCACATCGGATTGTGGATCCGTCCCTATCACCTTGGCTTTAAACTCCCTGCCGTCAGCCAGCTTTACCTTGATGAGGTCAGCATCTCCCACAATATGGTTATTGATGAGGATGTAGCCGTCCTTGTTGATAATAAAGCCTGAGCCCTGCCCTCTCTGGTGGAATTTTTTGGGCGTTCTTTGTTTTGGCTGAAAGTGAGGGCCGAAAAAACGCTCAAAAAACGGGTCATTAAAAAAGTCAGAGGGATCCTGAGGCTGAAAGGGCGATGCTGCGCCACCTCTTTCCACTGTCTTTTCAACCTGGACAAAGACTACCGCCGGTATGGCCTTCTTAACTACAGCGGCAAAGGCTTTGGCCGTCTTGTCTAACAGGGCTATGTTCTGGTCATCGATATCTGATGCAGAACTGTTTGTGACACAACTCAATATCAGCAGTATTGTTACCAACATTCTGATAAGGTTGAACTGTGTAAATGTTTTCAGATTGCTCTTCGGGTGCATCTTGTTTTTCTCCTTACTGATTCCGCTGAAAAAACCCAATCTGTGGCGCACAATTAAATGTTGAATGCTAAATGTTCTTCCATAATTTAGCATTCAGCATTCAAAATTCAACATTACTGTTTGTCTTCTATTCCTCCTGCGATTTTGCAGAATTCATCTTTGCTCATTATCTCTTCTACGAGCAGGCGCTCTGCCACCCTTTCAAGGGAGTCCCTGTTTTCTTCTATGATTTTTTGAGCCCTGACATTTTGTTCGCTCAACAATTGTCGTACCTGCTTGTCCACTTCTGAGGCAAGTTCAGGGCTCAAAGGTTCTGTTGTCTGTGGGAAACCAGGTACCCTCAGAAAGGGACTGGTTTCCCTGGAAAGGGCCACAGGTCCAACCTTTTCGTTCATTCCGAAGCGGCATATCATGCTTCTGGCTATTTCCGTAGCTATTTCCAGGTCATTCTGTGCCCCGGAACTTACCTCTCCCATAATTATCTTCTCAGCGGCGCGCCCTCCAAGGGATACACAGATTTTGTCCAGGAGTTCGCTCTTGGTCATAAGGTACCGCTCTTCCTCAGGCAACTGAAGAGTATAGCCAAGAGCTGCCTTGCCCCGTGGTATGATGGAGATCTTGGCGACCGGCAGGGCATCGGGGCAATGAAATGCCACGAGGGCATGGCCGGCCTCATGATAAGCCACACGTTTGCGCTCCTTTTCTCCAAGACGCCGGCTCTTTCGTTCCGGGCCGGCGAATACCTTTTCAACTGCCTCTTCGACGCAAGTCTGAGTGATCTGTTTTGAACCATGCCTTGCTGCAAGAAGAGCTGCCTCATTCATGATATTTGCAAGATCGGCCCCGGAGAACCCCGGGGTCCTGAGGGCAATGGTTTTAAGGTCTACGTCAGGGGCCAGGGGTTTGCCGCGGGAGTGGACCTTGAGTATCGCTTCCCTGCCTAGCATGTCAGGGGCATCTAGTATTATCTGGCGATCGAACCTGCCGGGACGCAGGAGGGCCGGATCCAGGACCTCCGGCCGGTTGGTTGCGGCAAGCAGGATTACACCGAGGTTGGGCTCAAATCCGTCCATCTCCACAAGGAGCTGGTTCAGGGTCTGCTCCCTTTCCTCATGGCCGCCTCCCATCATTCCGCCGCCACGGAATTTTCCTATGGCGTCAATCTCGTCAACAAAGATTATGCAGGGCGTGTTCTCCTTAGCCTGGTTAAAGAGGTCTCTTACCCGGGCGGCCCCAACGCCTACAAACATTTCAATGAATTCAGAGCCGGATATGCTGTAAAAGGGGACCTCCGCCTCGCCGGCCAGTGCCCTTGCAAGGAGGGTCTTGCCTGTCCCCGGCGGACCCAGGAGGAGCACCCCTTTGGGTATCTTGGCCCCTAACTCCTCGAATTTTTTGGGCTCTTTCAGAAATTCCACTACTTCTTTCAGCTCTTCTTTGGACTCATCGCATCCGGCTACATCGTCGAACCGTACGCCGGTATCTTTCTCCATGGCAACCTTCGCCTTTGATTTGCCAAACGAGAGGAGCCCTGCTCCGGGCCTTCCCATGCCCTTGATCAGCAAAAACCAGAGCCCGACCCAGAAAAGTATCGGCAGGATTGTACCCCAGAAAAGCTGATCAAGGATACTTTTCTGCACTCCTGAATAATCAACACCTTTGGCATCCAGTTCTTCTACAAGCTTGGGGTCATCAACTCTTAAGGTGCGAAAGAGCACTAGATCGCCTTTTTGCTCAGTCAGTTTCCGGAGCCGGGTAAAAAGTTCCTGCAGGGAAAGCTGTTTTTCCTTTGCCAACGGGGCGTTATCTATGATCTTTTCCTGCTCCAGTCCCTGAAGCTTCGCCTGTAGTCTCTGAAGGCCGGCTGCACGACCTGTGTAAAGTATCCCCCGGATTTCTTCCTGATCCATGCGGATTTCAAGAATTTTTCCTTGCCTTAACATTTCCTTGAACTGGGAATAGGAAACCTCTCTTGTCTGCATGTGAATCCACAGATTCGGCAGACTGAAGATAAGAATGAGCCCGACCATCCAATAGATAGCGGAGAATATTAGTCTGCGGCGTCCTTTATCCATGAACTGTATGGTAGGAACTGGTTAGAGAGGTGTCAAGAAAAGGTAAATTCGAGCAATTGTATGATTCAATAACTCCAGCGTAGTTCAGGCAGCCACTTTTAGTCGCCACCTGAACTACAGGGCACTTTAGCCGCTCGCAAAACTCAAACTAAAAATCGCGGCTTGCAAGTAGCTCCCCTAATTTTCCGGAGGGGCCGTGCTTTCTTGTGGTTTATCCTCAGGCATATCCTCAGCGATGAGATCTTTGTTGACCTTTACCGGATATTTGGCCTTTAGTTTTTCAATGAGCGCATCTTGTAACTGTTGTTGTTTTTCCGTTTGGAGCGTCTGTCTTATCTGGGCCTGAACCTCCGCTAGGGTTTTTGTGCTGGCTGCCTTTTTTTCTTGAACTTCGATAAGATGGTATCCGAAGCTAGTCTTTACAGGGTCACTCAGCTCACCTGGCTTGAGAGAAAAGGCTGCGGACTCGAATTCAGGTACCATGCGCCCTTTGGTGAAAAAGCCCAGATCACCGCCCTTGTTTTTGGAACCCGGGTCATCTGAATACTTCTTTGCAAGCTCGGCAAAGTCTTCGCCATTTTCCAGTTTTTTCTTGATGTCCTTGGCCTTTGATTCGGCTTCTTTCCACGCCTCTTCATCCGCCCCTTCCGGGACCTTCAGCAAGATATGGCGGGCCTTCGCAGACTCCGGATTGGTAAATTCTTCCTCATGGCCTTTATAATAGGTCTCGATCTCGTCATCAGTTATCTTGACCTTGCCCTCTATCTCCCTTTGCAGGAATTCCTGGGCCAGAACGGCGTTCATGATATCCTCAATCTTGGCCTGAATTTCAGGGTCCTGGTCCAGCTTTTTATCCCTGGCTTCCTGGGCTATGAGAGTGATATCTACCCATCTGTCCAGAAATTGCTCTTTCAACTGGGGATTTCTGAGCAAGGCCATCTGCAACTGAGGTGGCAGAGACTGGATCTGAGTCTCAAATTCTTCAAGGGTGAGCTTATAGGAACCTACCTGTGCAAGGATATTCTCCTTTTCATCAGATGCAAAGGTGTTGCTGCAAAGGCCAAAAATGAAGGAAAATCCCACCAATGCCAGGAACATTTTAAAAGTAAATCTGCGCGAACTAACTAGTTTCATTTATTTCTCCTTTCTATGTGAATTCTTATATGAAATGAAAGACAAGAGAACCGCTTGCAAAATTCAAGAGCTAGCGGATTACAGAACAAGGTGCGTAAAGTCCGGGCCTTACCGTGGTATTAGGGGCTATTACTGAGTCCAATCCAACCAGTGTGCCCGGATTTGTAACGCAATTACATCCGGTTTGTGCATTGTCTCCAAGGATGGCCCCAAGCTTACGCCTTCCGGTATCGATTGAATTCCCTTCGATTTTGATGGATACATTTCCAGATGCAAAACGCAAATTTGCAAATTTCGTGCCTGCTCCGAGGTTTACGTCTCTACCAAGGATACTGTCACCGATATAGGCAAAATGCCCGGCCTTTGACCCATCTAAAAACACAGAGTGCTTAACTTCAGTAGTATGCCCAATTACACAGTTTTTTCCAATCAGGCAATCTCCGCGCATGTAGGCCCCCTGCCTGATCTCCGTATGGTCTCCGATAATGCTTGGTCCCTTGATCATTGCACCGGATTCAATAAAGACCCCTTCCCCTATCTGTATCCGGTCATCTGTAAATACTGCGCCTGCACAGACAAGTGAGGCCTGTGGAACGGGTTCTCCATTAACCAGTACTTCGAGTTTGCCTTTTGTGGCATCATTGCAGACAACCTCAAAACCATCACGCATCCACCCTTTTGGCAGCAAGACGAGGTGCGTAGATAGGGGAATTCCCGGCATTATCGTTTCTTCGAGGTTTGGCCTGATGATCTTGCGGATATATTCCTTGAGCAGGTCAAGGGCTGTCCACACCTCAGAGTCTTTGATGAAAAGACCTTGATAATCCTCTGAAATTCCAGGGAAGAACCAATCAAGATCACGAACAGAAGATATATTAGTGTGTTTTGTCAATCTCTAAGGCCTATTTAGTGTCTGAACGAACAGGCCGTTCAGACACAATTTTGAATTCTAAATTTTGAATTCTAAATTTAAAAACTGCTTATACTGCAAAAAAAGCCTGAAACATGATTCCGCTCAAAAAGCCCGGGATGCACCCCTTTATAGACAATGTTGAATTTTGAATGCTAAATGGTGAATTGTGGAAAAGCTTTAAAAGACATATACCTTAATTCAACATTTAGCATTCAAAATTCAATTGTGCGCCGCAGATTGGGTTTTTTCAGCGGAATCATAAACTATCTTTCAGCA
>CBETWD010000051.1:0-12769 GCA_965539945.1 uncultured bacterium | reverse complement strand
CCCTTGGCGAATTATTTATAGAATTTCAGAAAGTACGGTTTATGTCTTATCCGTATTAGATGCTCGACGCAATATTGAAGATATCTTATTGAAAAGATTGTTAAATCAAAAAACATAAACTACGGATTGCGTCGGATATGTTGACTCCATTCATTATGCGGTAAAATATGATTTAGTAACGGCTCCAGGGAATTTGGAGCCGCCTATCATCCCTTATCCAAATTCCAATCTTTGAGCAAAATCACGTTTTGCAGTATATATAAATCTTAATTTGAACAGTTCAGGGATTGCTGTATTTATTAAGGCAACACTAAAGATAGCTTATGTCCTACACAGACCTTAACCGAATTGAAATAGACCTTATGGCCATACGCCATAATTTCAATGTCCTTAGTGGACTTCTGAAAAACACAGGGGCTCGTATCATGGCAGTGGTAAAATCCGACGCCTATGGCCATGGGCTGGTAGAGGTCGGCCAGGCACTTGAATCAGCCGGTGTATGGGGATTTGCTGTATCAGAGCTTGAAGAGGCGGTTTCTCTGAGGCAAGGAGGAATAACAGCTCCTATCTTGTTCATGTCGGGATTGCCTCTCGGGGCGGAAAAAGAGGTCCTTGCCCTTGACCTTATTCCAGGTGTAACCGACGTTTTTTCCCTGAACACTCTTGAGCGTGTTGCTGCTGTGAGGGATAAAACCTGCAGAGTGCATCTCAAGGTGGATACTGGTATGGGGCGCCTGGGGTTTTCACCGGATGAACTCTATAAAGTTGTTAAAGAGCCGAATCAATGGCCACATCTGTGCTTTGAAGGTCTGTATTCTCATTTATCGTCTGCTGACGATCCTCTTGATCCGATTAACACGGTCCAACTCGACAAATTTGCATCAGTTTTAGATCAGGTAAGAGGCATAGGATGGAAACATCTAACTGTTCATCTGGCCAATTCGGCAGGTCTGATCCATTTTCCCTCTGCCCACTATAATCTGGTCCGGCCGGGACTGGCCATTTATGGTTCCTATCCAGGGCTTCAAAGTCAAAAAGGCATTGAGCTGCAACCCGTTATGAGCTTTCGCAGCGAAATCGTATCTATTCGCAATCTGGCTGAAGGATCACCGGTGAGCTATGGTCACAGTTTTTACACCAAAAGACCTTCCAGGATAGCTGTAGTACCCGTCGGTTATGACGACGGATACTTGCGGTCCATGTCCAACAGGTCCATGGTCCTTATCAGAGGTAGGCATTGTCAGGTGGTTGGGAGTATCTGTATGAAGGCCTTTATGGTAAATGTTTCCATGCTTGATGGAATAACTCCTGGTGAGGAAGTCGTACTTCTGGGCAGGCAGGGGGATGAAGTTATTACGGTTGAAGAACTGGCACAGTGGGGTGATACTATTAGTTATGAATTACTCTGTCTGCTGGGCAGCAGGAACAAGAGGTTCTTTAGGGATAATCAATGTTTGGCATAGGACTTCCGGAGTTGCTCTTGATTTTGGCATTGGCCCTGATAGTTCTCGGGCCGGACAAGCTTCCT
Organism: uncultured bacterium; assembly: GCA_965539945.1. Taxonomy (GTDB): domain Bacteria; phylum Desulfobacterota; class Dissulfuribacteria; order Dissulfuribacterales; family UBA3076; genus UBA3076. The sequence continues at coordinate 11,241 of CBETWD010000051.1, read as the reverse complement.
CAACTCGCCAGACAGATTGCGCGCTATATGGGGAAATTAAAAAGGGCTTCAGAGGAACTTAAAAGCCAGCTTGATATCGAGTCCTTAGAAAAAGACACAAAACAGGGGACAGAGGCGCGATCGGAATCCGGCTGGTCCGATCTGGTCGATGGAGATTTGTCAGAGCGAAAAACGGGAGATGGACCAAAAACCAGTAAGGACGATATCCAAACAAAAGAGCAGGAGAAAGATTACAGTAAATCACCGCCTTTATAGATAACATTCAACATTTATTGTGCATCGCATGGGTTGGAAAATTGAAGCAACGCAGTAGATCGGGTTTTTCAGCGGAATCAGTCCCTAAGTACTGTGGTTAATGAGATGTCTTTTGAGCGTCTCCCTTTTAAGGCACACCTTGCCGAATTCAGGCGTCGCCTGATAACCTGTTTCGTCACGATGGCAGTGGCTTTTGTGCTCTGCTATGCGCTCTCGGATTTCCTGGTCTCCATGCTGTTCTATCCTGTTAATCAGGCCCTGCCCCCTGGTGGTTCTATGGTATTCACAGCCCTTACGGAAGGTTTTATGACCTATCTCAAGGTCGCTTTCTGGAGTGCTGTTATCCTTTCCACTCCCATGATCTTGTATCAGGCATGGAGGTTTGTAGCTCCGGGCCTGTATGATAAAGAGAAAAAGTTTACAAAAAGCTTTATGTTTTGGGGTATATGCCTGTTCATCTCAGGAGGTCTTTTTGGTTACTGGGTTATAATGCCTGTTGCGTTCTCCATTACTTTGGGCTTTGCAAACCAGGGTCTGGAGGCAATGCCAAGGCTACAGAATTATTTGATTTTTTCCCTTAAGGCCATATTTACTTTTGGTCTGGTTTTCGAAATTCCATTCCTTATGGCCCTGGCCGCCCGCTACGGTATAGTGTCCAGGGAATATTTTTCAAAGCACAGAAAGGCCAGCTACATAGCTCTATACGTATTGGCAGTGCTGCTCGTCCCAACGGATGTGTTCTCACAAATACTTATTTTTCTTCCGCTAATAGGTGTTTACGAGGCTGGAATACTGCTTGCCATGTGGTTCGGGACGCAAGCACAGAAGTAAAGAAGCCTGGCCCAAATGTGTTGGTTTTGGTTATTTTGTCATTCGGCATTCGAATTTGTTAATGACTCATTCCTTTACGGGTCCTTATGCCAAAGTCCTGACTGCATGGGCCAGACCGTCTACCACCTTTGCCGCCCTCTGATAATCCAGAGTCTTAGGCATATCAGAGGGCCGATGATAGTTACGATTTCGATAGAAGGCCGTATCTGTAACCAAAAGAGCAGGATAACCAAAGCGATTAAAGGACCGGTGGTCTGAGAAATCTACACCTACAACTATCGCCGGGGCGTTCAAGCTCTCAACCGGCAGGTCTGTACCTTTGGAAAAGGCATCCTTGACCTCTTTAGTCCATTTCGTAGACTTCGTATTGCCGACAAGAGCGATAAAATTGCCGGCATCGGGATAAAATCGATCCATAAAGAACATTGGAAAAGACTGGCTTTTGGGACGATCACTGAAATATCCTATCATATCAAGACATATCATGCCCCTTACAGAGGCCTTACTGCTCTTCAGCCTGCCGGCATACACAAAACTCCCCATGTATCGTGTCCTAAAGACAGGCGGTTCCTCAAGGGCAAACGCAACCAGCCGCACGCCCGGTGGTGGATCTTTTGAAATCAATCTGGCCAATTCCATAATACCGGCTATTCCACTTGCGTTGTCATCCGCCCCCGGAGAATGCGACACCGTATCATAGTGGGCTCCCACCACAAGCAATGGCACAGACCCCTGTTCGATACCTTCGGTTTTCGGGGAAGCGCATATATTGTAGTATATTTCCCCTTTGTAATAATAAAGCTGCTCATCCACACTATACCCTAAGCTTTTAAAACTCTCTGAAAGGCGATCAGCCACCTTTCTCAGAAGCTTTGGCAAAGAATACGGACGAGGACCAATTTCAAGGGCCAGGTACTCTATCCAACGGCGCATCTCATCAGGATCTGCGCATGGAAATCCTGGCCTGCCGGAAACATCCTGTTGTCCTTGCACCTTAAAATCATTAGAATAGCTTTTCATGGATAAATCCCAATCCTGCAACCTGACTGCTTCTTGTTATACAAATACCGGCTCATCCAGGATACCCGCCTCTTATCCGAATTGGGTCACATGGCTGGCCTTTGGGATAGGGCTGACAGGGGCCATCTCTCTTCGCCTGATCCTTATTGCCAAGGCATATCAGCCAGAACTCATCCGCACCTTCTGGTACATAGGAGTGTGCGGGAACATGGCCTTTTTCCTCTTCAGGTCCTACATAACCCATAGAAGACGCAGGCTGATAGCAGAACTGGGCCTTCTAAAAAAACTTCAACAAAAAGACAAACTCTGTTCTGAAGATTACCAGGCACTGCGCTATCTGGTGTCGAGCCTCCATTCATCAAAAGAAAGATGGAATTATCTGGTCATTTCTGTGTGCTCTCTGGCAGCAATTGCCTGGGACCTTATTTTTTGAGCGGAATCATTTCCTGTTAAAGGCCACCACCTCAGCATAGGACACCCCATCACCTCCAAAGATATCCAATGCACTTCCAATGGTGAGATCTAATCTATCTTGACCGAGTTCCTTTACCAAGTAAAGGTCTTTTATGGAACGGGCGCCTCCGGCGTAAGTAGTAGAGATAGGTGTCCATCGGCCCAATAGCTCCACGAGATCCTCCTCTACTCCCCTGCATTTCCCTTCCACATCTGCTGCATGAATCAAAAACTCAAAGCAGTACCTTGAGAAATAATCAAGGGTCTCAGGAGAAATAATCACATCAGTAAATCGCTGCCACCTGTCAGTGACGATATAATAATCTCCGCCCTTTTTCCTGCAGCTCAGGTCCAGAACCAGCCGATCCTTGCTTACAAGCCCAACAAGGGCCTTAAGCCGTTCTTCATTTATAGCGCCATCCCTGAAGACATATGAAGTCACTATAATGGCCGCCGCTCCCTGATCCAGCCAGTATCTCGCGTTATCCGTATTGATCCCGCCGCCTATCTGCAAGCCGCCCGGCCACGCTGAGAGGGCCTCTCCGGCTGCGGCCTCATTCCCAGGACCCAGCATAATCATGTGTCCGCCGGTGAGGCCGTCACGTCTGAAGAGCTGTGCATAATAAGATGAAGGTCTGTCAGCGATATAATTTTCCCTAAGGGCCCCCGGATTGTCGTCACTGAGAGTAGACCCTACAATCTGTTTGACCTTGCCTTTATGAAGATCGATACATGGCCGGAATTTCATGCTAACGTCCTTAAGGTGTTGTGCGTTCGGAGAAAAATTTTGGATAAGCGCCCAGCCCCAGATATTAAAACACAGGATCAGCACAGAACCAAGCCCTGGCGGACGACAACATACCTTTTTAAGGAAAACTGATTTGGGGGACGCAGGAAATCTGGAGAGTGTTGTTGACTGAATTGAATAACTATCTTTTATTTTTTTGACATGGACTAATGGGCAGGGAGCAGGGATGCTCCTTGCTCAATGGTGTTTCTTGATAACTGTAGAGATCGGTTTCACACTTCTGCATGGAGAATCGCCACTTCCTTTTGAGTTTCCATTGTGTTTATTATTGTTCTTCTTAGGTGCTCCACGCGTCTTAATGTGTAATGGCTCAAAGAAGCTTGTTTCAGGTCCTTTAATAGCACAAGGTTGCCAAAATTTGTATTCTCCATACCGGAAAGAGGCAATTCCAGCCTAAAGAGAAAACGCCTGGATGTGTCTTCTTTCCCATTAAATGACCCGCGAGCCCAGTCCCATGCAGGGGATTCCTTCCGCATACTCACACTGGCCTGGTGAGCAGGTGTCTTTCTACGCTCCAATGGATTTTGGCTCCTGCTTATTTCCAGTTGCCCTGTCGATCCTTTTTCTTCCGCCCCGCTATTCAAATAAAAAGCAGCGTAATCAAACTCAAGTACTTCCAAGGCGCTGGTAATATTTTGCCACAGCTCTTCAAAGTTCTCGGACTTCCCTGTCTTAATTTGAAGGTTTAAAAAGCTTCTCCGATCACGGCTTATGCCTGCCTCATCAGCCATACCCTTAAACCAACCATTTACCTTATCATAAGTAATAAATTCAAAATACCCGAGCCTTTTCACGGATATCACCGACCCTGCGCCCAGGACTATGAGAAAAAGGCCTGCCTGCTCGTCCCGAACATTGACCATGATCACGGCAAGCATACACAAGAGCAGAGATATCCCATAAATGATCAAGACCACACGTTTTGTAGATAAGCCCATTAAAACAAGTTTATGGTGAATGTGTTCTCTGTCGGGCCAAAACATAGCCTTGCCAAAAACAAAGCGGCGCACAGGAGAAAGGATTGTATCGAAAACCGGCACACCCAAGCCTATTAGAGGGATCATCATAGCCGCCCCTACCTGGCACTTGACAGATCCCATAATCGAGAGACCGGCAATAGTATAGCCCAGGAAATAGCTTCCGCCGTCCCCCATGAATATGGAAGCAGGGTTGAAGTTATATCGCAGGAAGCCAAGAATAGCTCCGGAAAAGGCACTAAACAGCATGGCCATGAGGTATTCGCCCCTTAAGACTGAGAGGATTACCAACACAACAGAGGTAAAAAAGGTGACCCCGGCTGCAAGGCCATCAAGGCCGTCAATGAGATTTACTGCATTGATAAAGAGTATAAACCAGAAGACGGTGACAAAATAACTAAGAATACCCAGCTGAAAATCAATGCTGATGGCGGCTAAAGACTCAATGCGGAGCCCGCCCCAGAACGCAAAACTGGCACCAATGATCTGGAAAATGATTTTGATTTTGGGACCAAGGCGGTGAAAGTCGTCAAAAAACCCTACTCCAAAAGTTATCAGGGCTCCGAGCAGTAAGAAGCTTGTTTTCCTGTCCAGAATAAGCCTATCGGTGACATCGGTCATGAATAAGGTGCTGAGAGCCACTGTAAAAAGGAAGGCCAGCATCATAGCTAGACCACCACTTCTGGGAATAGGCATGGTGTGCACCTTGCGGGCAGCAGGTGTATCCATGGCACCGAATCTCTCTCCCAGCATGCCTGCCAGAGGTGTGATTGCCAGAGAAATAATCAGCGCAACAATGAAAACAAAGAGGATTGTGGTCATTTTTAAAAAATTGACTAACTTTTTAGCAAGTTGGATGTTGGGGGTTTATTTCTATAATAAGACTATCGGCATTGCCACAAATAACCTTAAGGGAAAAGTGCATTCCATGTCAATACAGAGAGGCTGACAGAAAAGCCTTGGTAGTATTCCGGCTCTGGAATAGAAGAAGACCTAGTCATGCGGGGCAAGCTGGTCTACAATCGAGAGTGGAATACAGCATAAGGTCGGTGTGATGTATCTAATCAGGAAGACATAGTAGGATTCGTATGGCCAAAAAGCCAACATATGAAGAGCTGGAAAAGAGGGTCAAGCAGCTAGAGGAAGACGCCGCTAAGCGCAAATACGTACAGGAAGCGCTGCGCGAATCAGAGCTCAGGTATCGCACTATATTTGACCATACGAGTGACGGCGTCTCAATATACGAACGGTTTTCCGGAAATCTTAAACGCAAACTCATCGATTGTAACAAAAGCTATGCCGAAATGGCCGGTAGAAGCAAAGAGGAACTTTGTTCCATTGCGGACATACAGGAATTTCAGCACAATAGCCACACGAAAGAAAATTCATGGATCATTCAACGGAAGATTGAGCAAGTTTTGCACTATGAGGGAACATTTTCCTGGACTCGGCCTGATGGCAAAGAGAATTATATCGAATATCGGGCAGTACCTTTCAGGATCGGGAAACGCATATTTGTATGTGGCATTGACCGCGACGTCACTGAACGGGTACGAGCAGAAAAGGCATTGAGGGAGAGTGAAGAAAAGTACCGAAGCATCTTTGAATTGTCTCCGCAGGCTATTGCCCTTACAGACTTTAAGACGGGCAAATTGATCGAATTCAATGATAGATTTTGTGAGTTATTCAAATACACCAGGAATGAAATACTTGGCCGGACGACAGTGGATTTGGAAATTTACTCAAAGGACGACAGGAAGAGGTTTCTTAAGGTATTGCAGAAATCCGGAGAAATCCACGGATTGGAGATGGACCTCAAGGCCAAGGACGGCACAATTCTGAATACGCTCATGTTCGCCAGAGTCATTCAAATCACAGGCGAAATTTTTATTATTACCATGTTTTTTGACCTTACTGACCAGAAAAGGCTTGAAGCGCAGCTACGACAAGCTCAAAAAATTGAAGCAATCGGCACACTTGCCGGAGGAATTGCGCATGACTTTAATAATCTGCTCATGGGAATTCAGGGTAATGCTTCGCTCATACTTTTAGATATTGATTCCGGTCACTCTCACCATGAAAAACTGAAACATATTGAACAGTATGTTCTAAGGGGTTCAGAGCTTACCAGACAATTATTAGGATTTGCCAGGGGAGGTAAATACGAAGTCAAGCCCACTGACCTGAACGTGATAATAGAGAAAAGCTCTGAGATGTTTTGTAGCACCAAAAAAGAGATCAGGGTTCACAGAAAATACCAAAAGGATATATGGACAGTGGAAGTTGACAAAGGGCAAATTGAGCAGGTGCTGTTAAACCTCTATGTGAATGCCTGGCAGGCCATGCCCGGGGGCGGAAAGCTTTACATTGAAACAGAAAATGTCAGCCTGGATAAGACCCCTGTCCAGCTCGATCAATCAGAGTCAGAGGAATACGTAAGGATATCTATAAGAGACACCGGCTCCGGTATGGATGAGGCCACTCAGCAAAGGCTATTTGATCCCTTTTTTACTACTAAAGAGATGGGCAGGGGAACTGGATTAGGGCTTGCCTCTGTATATGGAATCATAAAAAATCATAGCGGCTTTATTAATGTTTCCAGCCAAAAGGGAGAAGGAGCTACATTCAGCATCTATCTTCCAGCCTCTGAAAAAGAGGTAATAAAAGAAAAAAGGGCAGACACAGAGATGTTAGAGGGTAAAGAAACAGTCCTTCTTGTAGATGATGAGGAGATGATCCTGGATGTTGGACAGGAGATTCTGAAAACCCTGGGCTACAAGGTAATATTGGCCGGAAGCGGGAAAGAAGCAATTGAGATAGTAAACAAAGCGCGAGATGCTGTGCCTTCTGCACCGGATCTGGTCATCCTTGATATGATCATGCCCGACATGGAGGGTGGCAAGGTTTATGACAAGCTTAAAGAAGCCAATCCGGATATTAAGGTTCTCCTTTCAAGCGGATATAGCATAAAAGGCCAGGCCTCTGAGATAATGGAACGGGGTTGCAATGGTTTTATCCAGAAACCCTTCAACATAAACGATCTTTCTCAGAAGATCAGAGAGATTTTGGATAACTAGCTATTATCCTTTCATGTACGATGCGATCCCCGGCACATGAGGAATAATGTGGTTCCATGGGGTTAATGAGGATATACGAGCGAACCATTACCCCCTGATTTCATGGTGCCCCCGGCATGATTCGAACATGCGACACCAGGATTAGGAATCCTGTGCTCTATCCCCTGAGCTACGGGGGCTGCGAACGGAAGAGCGATACCACAGTGGTTATGTTACTGTCAAGTTCAATTGAGCTACTTACTATTTTAGATTACTGATGACTACAGACAAATTCAATCCCAGAAATCTCCTTGCCATAGAGACGTCTTGTGACGAAACTGCAGCCGCGGTCCTAAGGGATGGCAGACAGTTGATGAGCAATGTGGTGGCCTCTCAGGTTCACATCCACAAGGAATATGGGGGAATCGTTCCTGAATTGGCCTCAAGACATCACCTTGAAGATATAGTCCGGGTTGTGGAAAAGGCACTCCTGGATGCAAACACAGACAGGTCTGCAATAGATGCCATAGCAGTTACCCAGGGTCCGGGACTGGTAGGTTCGCTGGTTGTCGGACTGTCCTTTGCCAAGGCCCTGGCAATGGCCCGTGGTATTCCCCTGACAGGCGTAAATCACCTTCACGCACATCTCTCTTCTGTGTTCCTGTGCGAACATCCTCCCTCATTTCCCTTTGTGGGCCTTGTGGTGTCAGGTGGACACACAAACCTCTATGTGGTTAATAACTTCCTTTCAGCAGAACTCCTGGGACAGACCAGGGACGATGCCGCAGGAGAGGCCTTTGATAAAGTGGCAAAAATGCTTGAACTTGAGTATCCTGGAGGCCCTATAATCAGCCAACTTGCTGAAAAAGGAGATCCCTGCGCCTTTTCTTATCCAAGGGCAAAACTCCCGAAAACACCTTTTGACTTCAGTTTCAGTGGTCTTAAGACCTCTGTTTTGACCTCGGTCAAGAAATTGTCCGGTCAGGGCCCGTTACCTGTTCAGGATATCTGTGCCTCGTTTCAAGAGGCGGTTGTTGACGTACTTGTGGAAAAAACTTTATCTGCTGCAAAAAAATATGATATAAGCAGGATAGCAGTGACAGGAGGGGTTGCAACCAACTCCAGGCTTAGAGCCGGAATGGCCGAGGAGACACAAAAGCTTGGCTACAAGGCCTATTTTCCATACCCAGAACTGTGTACTGACAACGCCGCAATGGTTGCTCTGACGGGTTATCATCAGATAAAGGCCGGGATCCTGATCAAGGAAGATGCAGATGTCTACTCAAGGCTTCCATTCCTTAGTATTTGAGCAGGATGTATTGGTCCGGGGAAACACATATGGGGGAGCTTGTCCCTGCTAACAAAGTAAAAAATATTCTCCGCTTTGCAAAAAAAGACAACGGGATCAGTCCCGGGAGAACAGTAAGATATCAGTGGCTTCGTTTAGTGAGGCTGAGAGGAGATCCTTTCGTTCTCGCGCGAGGTATTGCCATAGGGACTTTTATTGGACTCACGCCCACAATTCCTTTCCACACTATTCTCATAATCTTTTTTTGCGCTGTCGGCAGGGGCAATCTTGTGGCCGGACTTATTGTCAGCCTCCTCGTAAGCAATCCCCTTACCATTCCGTTGCAGTATTATATATCCTGGAAAGTGGGCACCATCCTTACAGGCAGCTCGCTTTCCTGGGAACACGTAAAGTACCTCATGGGTTTAGCCCGTGATGTAAGTATGTTCGAAGCAGTAAAATTGATATATATAAACAGCTTCAGGTCAATGGTATCAGTACTGCTCGGAGGCATAGTCTTTTCTCTTCCCTTTGCAATAACATCCTATTTCTCAGCACGGTATCTATACGTCCGTCGTCAGAAGAGACGAATGAATCGCCTTATAAAAACCAACCATAATGATTCAAAATCCAGCAAAGAGGTATCCCATAACTAATATCTATGAACTTGGCTTTCCACTGCCTAAACGCTCCCTGGGCCAAAACTTTCTTGTCCACCAGGGCACCATTGAGACCATAGTAAAACTATCCGGCATACAGCCCGGAGATCGAGTAATAGAACTGGGTGCAGGGCTCGGTGCCATGACCGGGGAACTTTCAAAAAAGGCCTTGAAAGTTATAGGCCTTGAAATAGACGAGAGACTGATCAAATGGGTGTGCGAAAAGCGACCTCTGCCCGGGAATGTGGAGTTGCGTCATTCTGACATCCTCAGGGTCTCTTTTCAGGGCCTTGCAGAAGAGATGGGAGGCACTCTTAAAATAATAGGCAACCTGCCCTATAATATTTCAAGCCAGGTAGTATTTAAGCTGATCGAAGAACGTAATTATATAAACAGGGCAACATTGATGTTTCAGAAGGAGGTGGCGGAGCGCCTTGTCTCTTGTCCCGGAAGCAAGGCTTACGGCATATTATCAGTGGTGACCGGATATTGCGCCGATGTCACCAGATTAATGGACATACCGCCGGGCCTTTTCCGCCCTCGCCCCAAGGTCACGTCGACTTTAGTACAAATGGAATTCAGAGAGCCTGTCATTGTTGCAACGGATTTTGCGTTTTTTAAAAATATTGTCAGACAGGCATTTCAGAAAAGACGAAAGAAATTGATAAACGCCCTTAAGGGACTGGCTTCTTTTTCGCAAGATGAAATACTTCATGCACTGGAGGTCTGCGGAATAGATCCGGGCTACAGGGCAGAGGTCTTGAGCATTGAAAACTTTGTGACCCTGTCAAATACTCTGGCCCACACGATTTCTTCCGGCAACAATACACAAATGGAAATCACACACTGATCACCTTGTCTGCGAGCTGCATGCTTGTCACAATATCCAGCATGTTCGTGGTCTCCCCCACCCCTTTTTGATCCAGTAGATTGAAGTGTGTGAGGCAGGTGCCGCATACAAGAATGCTTACACCCTGGGCCTCCAGTTGCTGTATGGCAGGCAAGGTCTTGGCCCCCTCAATCGTCAGCCTTATCCCGCCATTGAGGAAAACCACTCTCCAGAGAGTCTCTCCCATCTCGTTGAGCGTATTTAAGAAATTGAGCATGAGTCCTGCTCCCAGCACATCATCTCCCGAACCCATGGTATTCTTGGGGATCAGGACCAGCGTCTTCTCACTCGACATCGCCGGCTCCTTGCCGACAGATTCGCTACTGGTTTCCTCAGACCTTTCAGCCTTGATCTCAAAGTCATCGTCCTTTTGCTCAAGAGACGCACTGAAGCCCTGGCTTTCGACAAAACGGACGACGTTTTGGGCCGCGGCGGCACTATCAACTACCACTGCAAATGCCAATGTCCGGGTATTGGCTTCAATAAAATCCTTGGTCCTCAGCACCGGCTGGGGACAGTCAAGCCCCCGGCAATTCAATGTCTCCATACAACCTCACAATTCCGCTCATTCTGTCTGAATAATGGAAATTCCCAAGTTATTAATTTGCGGTAGCAATAATTTATGATTTTCAGTTGAATGTCAAATAGGTAATACTGATCGTGCATTTGATTGCTATTGAAGATTTCAATAAGCAAAAATTGCCTGACTGATTTCAATTCATTCGCCGAACTACAAAGGACTTTCCCGATCGCTGATCAAGTAGGCAAATTAACAGTTTTCAATATTGGTGGAAATAAAGCCCGTTTGATTTCAGCAATACACTACAACACACATCGGATTTATATTCGACATGTTCTTACTCATAAAGAATATGATCGGGGATCATGGAAGGAGTGAGAGATGAATACCCAACTAAAAGAAATCTCAAAAGTTTGGCCGGATATACAAAGTACTTGCCTTCCCATTTGACTAAGGTTGTGGCTTGAGCTAAACTGGCAGCCTAT